>JBBDWO010000001.1:0-46226 GCA_040902765.1 Acidimicrobiia bacterium
ATTGCGAATTGCGAATTGCGAATTGCGAATTGCGAATTGCGAATTGCGAATTGCGAATTGCGGCTTCTCTCTCTGTGTGGCGGGTCGCTGGTAGCTGGTAGCTGGCGGCTCGATCAGCCGCCGGGCGGCTGATCGAAGAACCCATCATCCAAGTCCCTGAACATCTCCTCGGAGCGGGTCTCGTCGAGGACCACGACCGAGGCGCCTCCCCGGGTGGTGACCGTTCCGAGCAGGACCTTGTTCTCGACCGTGGCCGGATCCACGACGAATCCGGCGGCGCCGAGGGTGAGCAGGTTGCCGGGGCTCAGGTTGGTCCAGGTGTGACGGGTGAGGATCGACAACAGCTCGGGGAGTCGGGTGATGTCCCCACCGGCGATCTCGCCGAGAGCGGCGAGCATCACCACACCCTGATGGCCGGATCGGGTGAAGTCGCCGCCGGGAATGCTGCGGATTCGGCTGAAGGCCAGCGCCGCCTCCCCCCACAGCCGCTGGGTGCCGGAGAACAGGTTGGCTTCGGCTCGCCAGTCGTTCATCCGGTAGGGCACGTCCACCACGACGCCACCGAAGTCGTTTACAAGCCGGATGAACCCGAGGAACCCGGTCAGCAGGTAGCCGTCGATGGGGAGACCACTCAGTTCGGCGGCGATGTCCACCATCTCCTCGGTGTGGCGGTCGGAGAGGGCGTTGACGTGGGTGAACTTGTCCGTGCCGTACGACGCCTGCACATAGGCATCGCGGGGAAAGCCGAGGACCGCCCCGCGTGCCTCGGAGAGATTCGCGGAGAGGATGTGGATGCTGTCGGCTCGGAACAGCTCCTGGGACTGGCCGGGCCGGGCGTCGGTACCGACGACCAGTAGATGGCGCACCGGCTCTCCGTACCAGGCGTCCATGTCGAACCGGGGCAGGTGTGCCCCGACCACCTTCCATCCGCTCCCATCGTCGGCGAGCAGGACGATGTCGTCGTCGGCCGTGGCGACCCCGACCCGGCCCAGCTCTTTCTCGAGCTCGGCCGTCACGAGGGTGGCCTCGACGGCGAGGTGTCGGTCGGGTTCCAGGGCACCGACCGCCTCCAGCAGGCCACTCGGGATGTCGGGCTCGGCGAGGGTCCGATCGCCGAGCCAGCCGTAGAAGGCGGCCAGGGCCGGGCGGGCGTTCGGATCTCCGTCGAGGGCGACGTCGATGATGTACGCCTCTCGCTGCGGCGGCAGCGACGTCGTCGTGGACGACGCCGCGGTCGCGGTGGTGGTTGTCACCGGGTCCTCGGCGGCCGGGCTGTTGCACGCGGCGACCACGGCGAGAGCGAGGACGGCAGTCAGGGCGCGGCGAAAGGTGCTCATGAGCGGACGGAACCCTACCGGCCCGGAACCGCTACGAGCCACAGGGCGTCGGCGGGGCAGGGCTAGGCTCGGTCGGTCAGCGCCCGCTGCGTGAGGTCATATGAGGATCGTCATCGTCGGGGCCGGAGCCGTCGGCTCGTATCTCGCCGAACGCCTTGCCACCGAAGGCCAGGACGTGGTCGTCGTCGAGTCGAATCCCGCTCGGGCGGAGGAACTCCAGGCGTCGGTCGACTGCATGGTGGTCACCGCCAACGGTGCCAGCTCGCAGGCGCTCGAGGATGCCGGCTTGTCGGGCGCCGACCTGCTGATCGCGGTCACCTCGTCGGATGCGGTCAACATCCTCGCCTGCCAGGCAGCGGCGCGGATCGGCGTCCGCACGAGGGTTGCTCGGGTCGAGGATCCCACCCTGCGTGAGGACCTGGAATTGCACGGCGTCAGCGTGGTCATCGACCCGGTCGAGGCCCTCACCCGCGAGCTGCTGCTGCTCGCCCGGCGCGGTGGGGTCTCCGAGGTGGTCGAGTTCGCCGACGGGCAGATCGGCCTGTACGGCGGGTACGTCCAGCCGGGTGCCCCGCTCGACGGGAGCAGCCTGGCCGAGCTCCGCACCAGGGTGAAGGGGTGGGACTGGATCGTGGCCGCCCTCGTCCGCGACGACAAGACGATCATCGCTCGGGGTGACTCGGCCTTGCAGTCCGGCGACCACGTGTTGGTGGTGACC
This sequence comes from Acidimicrobiia bacterium, assembly GCA_040902765.1. Lineage (NCBI taxonomy): Bacteria > Bacillati > Actinomycetota > Acidimicrobiia > Acidimicrobiia bacterium. The sequence goes on from JBBDWO010000001.1 coordinate 2,056, forward strand.
AGCCAGGGCGCCGAGGAGGCGCTCACCCTCATGGGGGTGGAGGAGCATCGGGCGAAGAAGGTCTTCGTGCTCGGGGCCACCCGTCTGGCCACAATGACCGCAGAGGCGCTGGTGCAGGCGGGGGTCCACACGGTGCTCGTCGACAGCGAGGCGGAGCGGTTCGGGGACCTGGCCGCCAAGTACGACCGCCTGGTGGTGGTCAAGGGGGACCCGACCGACCCGGAGGTGCTGGCATCCGAGGGCATCGCCAACGCCGACGTCGTCTTCGGGCTGTCGGGCTGGGACGAGGTGAACATCCTCGGCTGCATGGTGGCCAAGGCGCTCGGTGTGCACACGGTCGTCTCACGATTCCACAACCTCGCCTACGTCGGTCTGCTCGCCGGGCACGGCATCGACGCCGGCGTCTCGACTCGACTCGCCGCCGCCAATGAGATCCTGCGGCTGGTGCGGCGTGGAACGATCCACTCGGTGATCACCTTTCAAGACACAGATGCCGAAGCCATCGAACTCCAGGTCGGACCGTCGAGCGACGCCGTGGGCAAGATGCTGAGCGACGTCGGACTCCCGAAGGCGGCGATCATCGGGGGGATCGTGCGCGGTAAACGCGCCTTCATCCCGCACGGCGACACGGTGGTCGAAGCGGGCGACCGACTCATAGCCGTCGCCCTCCCCAAGGCGATCCCCGCCGTCGAGAGGCTGTTCGGGTGACCGCGGCGGAGACCTGATGTCACTGCGGCGCCTCGTGTTCATCGTCGCCGCCGTCGTCGAGGGAACGGCCGCCGCCATGCTCACCGCTTCGGTCGTCGCCATCGTCTACCGGGAGTGGGACGAGGCGCTGTCGATCACAGTGGGTGCCGTCGTGGTGCTGGTCCTCGCCGACCTGGTCCGGAGGGGCGCGGCGCGTACCGGGGAGCTCACCATGCGCGAGGGGTTCGCCGCCGTTGGGTTGTCCTGGTGTGCCATGGTGGCCGTGGGGACTATCCCGTTTCTCGTGACCGGCACCGTCGGCGGGTTCACCGAGATCTTCTTCGAGACCGCGTCGGGGTTCACCACGACCGGGGCTTCGGTGATTGCGACCCCCGAAGTTCTGTCGCGCTCGGTCCTGTGGTGGCGGGCCCTCACGCAATGGATTGGAGGCATGGGCATCATCGTCCTGTCCATCGCCATCCTCCCGCTGCTCGGTGTCGGTGGCATGCAGTTGGCCAGGGCCGAGTATCCGGGAGGTCAGCCCGACCGCTTGACTCCTCGATTTAGGGAGACGGCGAAGCGCCTGTGGCTGGTTTACGCCGCGTTGACCGCGGCAGCGGCCGTGGCCTATGCCGTCGCCGGGATGGGAGTGTTCGACGCGCTCACCCATTCTTTCACGACCTTGTCGACCGGTGGGTTCAGCACGAGCAGCTCGTCACTCGCCGGATTCAGCGTGTCGGTGCAGTGGGTGGCGATCGTGTTCATGACGATGAGTGGCGCGTCGTTCGCGCTTCACCTGCGGGCGCTGAAGCGGCCTACCGAGTACCTCCGAAGCGCCGAGCTCCGGCTGTACGGCATGGTCACGGCGGCGGCGGCGGCGTTGGTCATCGTCGGCACCTGGGGTGGTGCGCCGGTCGACACCATCAGGAGCGGCCTCTTCAGCGTTGTGTCCCTGGTCACCACGACCGGGTACGGCGTGGCCGACTGGAACCTGTGGAGCGGGGGTCTTCAGGTCCTCGTGGTGGGCCTCATGTTCGTGGGGGGAATGGCCGGGTCCACGGCGGGGTCGATCAAGGTGTACCGACTGGGCATCCTCTATCAGAGTTCGCGGGCGGATATGCGGCGACTGATCCATCCTCGGGGCGTCTTCGTCACGCGGCTCGGCCATCAGCAGGTTCCCGACAGGGTCGCCGAGAGCGTCCAGTCGTTCTTCATCCTCTACATGTTCCTGTTCATGACCGGGACGTTGTTGTTCGCGGCCATCGAGTCTTTGGCAGGCGTGCAGGTGGACTTGGCGACGTCGGTGTCGGCAGTCGCCACTTCGATTGGGAACATCGGCCCGGGCCTTGCCGCGGTGGGGCCTACTGATACCTTCGCCAGCGTCCCGACCGCCGGCAAGTGGCTCCTCTCATTCCTGATGATCGTGGGGCGCCTCGAGATCTTCCCGATCGTGTTGCTGTTCACCAGGGAGATGTGGCGGCGATAGGGATGGCCGATCTCGCCACCGCCGTGCCCTTCCTGTGGGTGCTGGTCGCCGTCGGCATCCTCGCCGTCGGTGCCGCGCTCGTCCACGCCGTTCGGCTGGGCACGGGAGCCGACCGGGACACGACGACACCTGACGCCGCGGTGCGTCACGGCGTCGCTCGAGTGGTCGGCCGACAACGGGTGCTCGCGCTGGCGATCGGCGCCGCCGTGGTCGCGGCGCTGATCCTGCTCGCTGGCGGTACCGCCCCTTGGTGGTCCCTGGGTTCCTACCTGGCGGGAGCCGGGGCCGCGCTCGGTGTCGGCGGCGGTGTCGTCGCCGTGACCGCGCACAGTCCCCGCCGCACTGCGGACGCGGCCCGCGACCGCGGGTCGGTAGCGGCGATGGCGGTCGCGGCAGGGGGAGGTACGGGCGCCGCTCTGATCCTCGTTGGCGTCGCCTCCACCATGCTGGCCGGCGGCTACCTGATCGCTGACGCCGCCCTGTCGCTGCCGGAGGTGTGGCGTCTGCTGGTGCCCGCAGGGCTCGGGGTGTCGACGGTGGCCATCGTCGCCCGAGTCGGCAGCGGCGTCTTCGCCAAGAGCACCGATGTGGCGTCCCACACGACGAGTCGGCTCGAGGCGAGAGGCGCCGACCGCTACGGGCGCAACCCGGTCACGATCGCCGATCTCGTGGGGGACTCGCTGGCGGGCACGAACGGCGCCGCCATCGATCTGCTCGACACCCTGTTCATATCGGTGGCGGCAACGACAGTGCTGGCTTGGGACCTCTCCGGAGGCCCGTCAGTCACGCTGTGGGCGGTGCTGCTGCCGCTGGTGGTCGCCGGCTCTGGGATCGTCGGGTCGTTCCTGGCGACGCTCGTCGTCCGCACTCGCGGGAGCCATCTGTCGGCGACGCTGCGACTCGGTCCGGCGGTATGTGGTGCCTACGTGCTCGTCGTTGGGTACGCCTACCTCCGATGGCCGCTGGTCGATACGCCGGGAACGATCGACCCCTGGGGCGCCTTCGCCAGCACGGCGTGTGGCGTGGTAGTCGGCATCGGCATCGGCCACCTCTCGGAGCTGTTCACCAGCGACCGCTGGCGGCAGGTGAAGAACCTCGCCCGTGAGGCAGACCGGGGGGCGGCTCCAGTAGTTCTCGCCGGTGTGGTGGACGGGCTGCGCACCTCCGTGATCCTGGTGGCGGTCCTCGGTGGCGGTGTGGCCGTCGCCTTCTGGGGTGGGGAAGCCATGGTGGAGGGTGGCGGGGCCTACGGGGTGGCTCTGGGCGCGGTGGCCGCGGCGGCGTCGCTGGGGGTGATCGCACGGGTCGCTGCCTTCGGGCCCGTGGCCGACACCGCACGCGGGATTGCTGACATGACCGGCATGCCGGTGGAGGCCCGCGAGGTGGCGTCCGCCCTGGACTCCCTAGGCAACGCCGTCGCCGGGATGGTGCGGGGGTTCTCCCTCGGCGCCGGAGGCTGGGCGGCGGTGGCGGCGATCCTGGCATTGCACCGGACGGCGGACATCGGCGCGGTCGACCTGTTCCGTCCGCTCGCCCTCGGGTCCCTGCTCGTCGGAGCCGCGGTCCCGATGGTGGTCGCCGCCTCGGCGATGCGTTCGGTGACCGCGACCGCCGCATCGATCGTGGACGAAGCCGGACGCCGGGTCGCCGGGCAGCGCGGTCGCCGGAAGACCCGTACTCCGGTCGACGAGGTGTGGTGCGTCGACCTGGCGGCCGCCGCCGCCCACCGGGCGGTGGTGCTGCCGATCTCGCTGGCCGTGGTCCTGCCGATCGGGCTCGGTTTATTCGACGTGGCTGCGCTCGCCGCCCTCCTCGTCGGGGGCCTCGTGAGCGGGCTGTTGCTCGCCGCATTCTTGGCGTCATCGGGAGGATCGTGGGACAACGCTCGCAAGCTCGTCGAGGCCGGCGCCTACGGAGGGCGCGGCTCCGACGCCGACCTGGCCACCAGCGTGGGAGACGCCGTCGGGGATCCGTTCAAGGACGCCGCGATGCCGGCGGTGCTGGTGGTGGTCAAGGGTTTGGCGATCGCGGCGCTCGCCTTCTTGCCCGCGTTCCTCGGGTGATCGAACACGAGCACCGAACGCAGCCGTAGGCTGTGGGCATGGAGTTGTCGATCCTGGCCGGTCAGCAGGACGGAGGCTTCACGCTTCCTTCAGATCCCGGTGCCGCCGCGGTGTGGGGAATCACGCTGGCGGTCATCGTGGGTCTCTACCTGCTCGTGAAGAGGACACGCCGGCGCGCCGACGAGGCGTTCCGTGAGCGGATCGCTCGCCGCGACTCGCCGCGGGACCGGACCGAAGATCCGAGAGACGAGGGGTGATCTTGGCCACCGCAGGAGGGCGTGGATGAGGCGCGTCACCCTCATCCGCCACGCCGAGACCGACGCCAACGCCGCCGGGGTGTGGCAGGGCCGGAGTTCCACGGCGCTGAGCGAGACCGGCCGTCTTCAAGCGAAACGTCTGCGCGAGGATTTGGCCCGGATCGAGCCGACCCGGGCCGTCGCCTCCGATCTGTCCCGGACCCTCGAGACCGCCGAGGTGGCCGGTCTGGAGGTGACTCCCGACCCGCGATGGCGCGAGATGGACATCGGTCGGTGGGAGGGCCTCACCCGCGACGAGGTCGCCCGCCGCTACCCCGAGGAGATGGACACGCTGCGTCGTGGCGGGGACGTGCGGATGGGCGGCGGCGAGACCTGGTCCGACCTCGCCGAGCGGGTCCGAGCGGTGTTCACCGACCTGGTCGACTCGATGCTCGACGGTGAGCACGCCGTGGTGATCACCCATGGCGGGGTGATCCACACCTTGGTCGCCGCCCTCGTCGGGACGCCGGTGGGCACCGGAGTGGCACCGATCGATCGGGTCCGCAACGCCTCGATGACCGATCTGCTGATCGACGAGCGCATCGTTCTGGACCGCTTCAACGCCGGCGGCGACTCCGACGTGGTGCCTGAGGAGCGCACCAGCGTCGTCCTCATCAGGCACGGCGAGTCGGAAGCCAACCTCCGCGGCGAGTGGCACGGCCGTACCGACGGCCCGCTCTCCGAGCTGGGCCTCCGTCAGGCAGAAGGCCTCGTGTCCCGGGTACCGCCGGTGCACGGTGTCTACTCGTCGCCGCTGGCCCGTGCCCGGGGAACCGCCGGCCCGCTCGCTGCCTCCCTGGGCCTGGACATCGCAGCGCACCCGGGGCTCGCCGAGATGGACATCGGCGAATGGGAGGGCATGACCTACGAGGAGATCCTGGAGGTGTGCGCCGAGTTGATGGGAACCATCCGGCGTGACTTCGTCGACCTCCCGCGGGGGCACACCGGCGAGACCATGGCCGCCACCGCGGCACGCGGCCGGGCCGCCGTGGACGAGATCGCCCGCCGACATCAGGGACAGCGCGTAGCGGTGGTCACCCACGGCATGCTCATCAGGGCCCTGGTGGGCGACGTGCTGGGAGTCGGCTGGCCCGGTTCCGAGTCACTCGCCATCCCCTCGAACGCGTCGGTGACCCACCTCCGGTTCGCCGCGAGGGGCCCGGTGCTCGTGGACTACAACGTATGAGGAGCCAGTTGCCAGTTGCCAGTCGCCAGTCACCAGCTAGACGACCGCGAAGTGCCCTGGGGTGCAGTCTGTGAAAGTCCTCCTCGTCACCAACGACTATCCGCCCAAGCCGGGGGGAATCCAGCAGTACCTGGCCGGGTTGGTTCGCTCTCTCCCCGGCGAGGTCAGGGTGATGGCTCCCCGGGACGGCGCCGCTGTCGAGAACGGGGTGGTTCGTGGGCGGGCGCGCTGGATGCTCCCGACCCGCCGCGTGCGCCGCTGGATCCAGCGTGAGATCGAGGCGTTCTCGCCGGACATCCTCGTGTTCGGGGCACCGACCCCGCTGGCGTACCTCGGCCCGGGCCTCCGGCGGCGCACCGGTGTGCCCTACGCGGTGCTCTGCTACGGAGCCGAGGTCACGCTCCCCGCGGCTTTCCCGATCGCCCGGCAACTGGTCGCCTGGCCGCTGCGTCGCGCCGACGCCGTGTTGGGGCTGTCGGCGTACACGGCTTGGCGGGTCGAGCGGCTGGTGGGCAGGCCGGTGCCAAGGATGGGTGCCGGCATCGGCCCGCGCTTCAGCCCGACGGAGGACCGCCCGGCAGGGCATGTGGTCGGGTGCGTCAGCCGGTTCGTGCCGCGCAAGGGCCAGGCGAGGGTGCTGCGCGCCGTGGACCGCCTTCGGCGGGAAGGCACGGACGTGTCGCTCCTGCTGGTCGGTACGGGACGCGACGAGCAGCGGCTTCGCCGGCTCGCCGACCGCCTGGGGGTCCCGACCCGGTTCGAAGTGGGGGTCCCATACGATCGCCTACCCGGCATGTATCGCCAGATGTCGGTGTTCGCCATGCCATCGCGGTCGCGGTGGTTCGGGCTGGAGGTGGAGGGGCTCGGTCTGGTGTACCTGGAAGCTTCGGCCACCGGTGTTCCCGTGGTCACCGGCGACTCCGGTGGGGCGCCGGAGACGGTGCTTCCCGGGGTCACCGGTTTCGTCGCCGATAGCGACGAAACGCTGCTCGACGCGCTCAGGCTCCTGACATCCGATCCGGATCGCGCCCGGGAAATGGGCGAGGCCGGGACCCGCTGGGTGGCCGAGGAGTACTCATGGGCGGCGGTCGCCGGGCGCTGTGTGGCATCCTTCGAGGCGGTCCTCTCACCGTCCGACTGACGATCGATGTCTTGACAATCGCGCTGACCCGTCGTAAACCCTGAACCGTCCCGTCCCCTCCTGAGGTCATGTCGACCAAACTCGTCATCGTCGAGTCGCCTGCGAAGGCGCGCACCATATCGGGCTTTCTCGGCCCGGACTTCGTCGTGGAGTCGTCGATCGGCCACATCCGCGACCTGCCGCGCAGTGCTTCAGACCTTCCGGAGGAATACCGACGCTACGGCGTCGACGTCGACAACGGCTTCAAGCCCTATTACGTCGTGTCCGATTCGAGGAAGCGGCAGATCACCCAGCTGAAGCGCGCTCTCAAGGATGCCGACGAGGTACTGCTCGCCACCGACGAGGACCGCGAGGGTGAGGCCATCGCATGGCACCTCGTCGAGGTCCTCCAGCCGAAGGTACCGGTGAGCCGCATGGTGTTCCACGAGATCACCCGGTCGGCGATCGAGGCCGCAATCGACAACCGCCGGGACATCGACCGTCGGCTGGTGGACGCGCAGGAGACCCGTCGCATCCTGGACCGCCTCTACGGCTACGAAGTGTCGTCGGTGGTGTGGAAGCGGGTGAAGCCCAAATTGTCGGCCGGGCGGGTGCAGAGCCCGGCGGTGCGGCTCGTCGTCGAGCGCGAGCGCGAGCGAATCGCCTTCACCGCAGCCTCGTACTGGGATGTGGAGGGTCGGTTCGCCGTCGACGCTGGCTCGTTCGACGCCACGCTGGTCGCCCTCGACGGGACGCGGATCGCCACCGGCAAGGACTTCGATCGCTCCGGCGTCGTCACCAAGGGCGATGTCGTGGTGCTCGATCGGGAGGGGGCCGAAGCAGTCGTCACCGACTTCGGCGACGCCGACTTCGCCATCAGGTCGGTGGAGAGCAAGCCCTTCCGTCGGTCGCCCTACCCGCCGTTTCGCACCTCGACGCTCCAGCAGGAAGCGGGTCGCAAACTGCGGTTCGGCTCGCAGCGGACCATGCGCGCCGCGCAGAAACTGTACGAGAACGGCCTCATCACCTACATGAGAACCGACAGCACCGAGCTGTCCTCGGCTGCGGTAGCGGCGGCGCGCCGGCAGGTGGAGGAGATGTACGGTGCCGAGTACCTCCCCGAGCAGCCCCGGCGCTACCGATCGAACGTCAAGAGCGCCCAGGAGGCGCACGAGGCGATTCGCCCCGCCGGCGACTCGTTCCCGCTCCCCGACGCGGTCGCCCGCAGTGTGGGGTCGGACGAGGCGAAGGTGTACGAGCTGATCTGGAAGCGCACCATCGCCTCGCAGATGGCCGATGCCGTCGGTGAGAGCGTGCAGGTGCGCCTCAGCGGCGCAGGAGCCTCGGGGCGCTACGGCGAGTTCGCCACCTCTGGGCGCACGATCACCTTCCCTGGATTCCTGCGTGCCTACGTGGAGGGTTCGGACGACCCGGATGCCCAGTTGGAGGACCAGGAGCGCCCGCTTCCGCCCCTCGCCGAGGAGCAGGCCACGAGCGTCGAGTCCCTGGAGGCGGTCGGCCGCGAGACCAAGCCGCCCGCCCGGTACACGGAGGCTTCCCTGGTCAAACGACTGGAGGAGCTGGGCATCGGGCGACCGTCCACCTACGCATCGATCATGGAGACCATCCAGGATCGAGGGTACGTGGTCAAGAAGGGCACGGCGCTGGTCCCGACCTCGACCGCCTTCGCCGTCGTGCAGTTGCTCGAACAGCACTTCGCCGACCTCGTCGACTACGGGTTTACCGCGTCGATGGAGGAGGACCTCGACAAGATCGCCCGCGGCGAGGGTGAGATGGTCCCGTACCTCCACGCCTTCTTTCACGGTAACGGCCACCCGGGGCTGGTCGCCATCGCTGAGGCGGCCCTGGAGAACGCCGATGCGCGTGAGGTGAACACGCTCCCGCTCCGGGGGAGTGAGGGTGTCGTGCTGCGCAACGGCCGATATGGCCCCTACCTGCAGGTCGGTGACGACCGGGTGTCCATCCCGGAGGACATCCCACTCGATGAGCTCACGCCCGAAAGGGTGAAGGAGCTCCTGGAGGCACCCAGCGGAGATCGCGTGCTCGGTGAGCATCCCGAGTCGGGTGAGACGGTTCAGGTGAAGGTGGGCCGATATGGGCCCTATGTCCAGGTCGGCGAGCACGAGGAGGGGAGTCGGGCGAAGCCGCCGACGGCGTCACTCTTCAAGGACATGGACCCGGCCACCGTCACCCTCGAGGATGCGATCCAGCTGCTGTCTCTGCCGAGGACCGTCGGTGAGGACCCTGAGTCGGGCGAGTCGATCACGGCTCAGAGCGGTCGCTACGGCCCCTACCTCAAGAAGGGTGACGATACCCGCAACCTCGAGAACGAACGCGACCTATTCACCGTCGACCTCGACGGGGCTCTCGCGCTGTTCGCCGAGCCGAAGCGTCGCCGCGGTCAGACGGCAGCGGCGCCGTTGCGGGACCTCGGCGCCGATCCCACCACCGGGTGCCGGATGGTGGTGAAGGACGGGCGCTTCGGTCTCTACGTCACTGACGGATCGGTGAACGCATCACTCCCCAAGGGCGAATCACCTGAGACGCTCGCCGTCGCACGGGCCTCCGAGCTGCTCGCCGCCCGTCGGGCGAAGATGAAAGAGCAGGGCAAGACCGTCAAGCCCTGCAAGCCGATGGCCTAGCCTCCAGGCTCCAGGCTCCAGGCTCCAGGCTCCAGGCTCCAGGCTCCAGGCTCCAGGCAATCGAGGGGATTCGCCTCCCGAACCCGACTGAAGGGGACGTCCGCTTAGGGAAGTGCCTATTTGGCGCACCGGGTCTTGACGGCGGCATACTGTCAGGCTCAATGTGTCCCGCACCGCTCCGGCTGTCCCACCGTGCCTACTTCGACTGAGGCGCCCCCGCGCTCGGCGTGGAGCCTGCTGAAGACCGGGCCGTTTTCACGGCTGTGGCGCGCCGGACTGGTGAGCAGCACCGGCGACTGGATCTCGATCCTGGCGACGCTGTCGCTCGCCGAGGAGCTCGCCGGTGGTAGCGGGATCGTGCTCGCCCTCACCTCGCGCATCCTCCCCGGGCTGTTCTTCGCCGCCATCGGCGGGATCATCGCCGATCGCTTCAACCGCAAGTTCGTGATGATGTTCACCGAGGTCGGTCGGGCCGGGCTGGTCTTGAGTCTGGCCTTCGCCAGTTCGATCACCCATCTCATCCTGGTCAACCTGCTGATCGAGGCGCTCACGCTCCTGTTCCAGCCGGCGAAGGAGGCGACGGTGCCGCGCCTGGTGCAGCGAAACGAGCTGGTCCAGGCGAACAGCCTGTCGCTGAGTGCCGCCTACGGGACCTTCCCCATCGGTGCGCTCATCTTCCTCGCCATCGCTCCGTGGGGGGACAACGTGACCCTGGGCGGGCTGCTGCCCGGCACCCATCAGAGCCTCGCCTTCCTCTGCGATGCGGTGACCTACCTGGTGTCGTTCGCCATCCTCACCACCCTGCCGTCCCTCCCCTCCGCCAGGAGGCGGCGGCCCAAGGACGGGCGGGGGCGATGGCATCCGATGGCAGCGGTCCTCGACTTCAAGGAAGGCGTCGCCTTCGTGGCGAAACACAAGCGCGTCCGCAACGTGGTGCTCGCCATGACGGTGGCGCTCGCCGGTGGTGGGATCGTCGTCGTGCTCGGCAAGCCCTTCTCCCGCGACGTGCTCCTGACCGGCGCCGTCGGCTTCCCCGCTCTGCTCACTGCCTTCGGCCTCGGCGCGGCTCTCGGCATCGTGATGGTGACGATCTTCGCCACCCGGTTCCAGTTCAAGGACATCCTGTTCGCCCTCGCGCTGGTCCTCTCCGGGTCTTCGCTCGCCGCCGCGGCGTTCGTCACCTCCCTGTCCGGGGCCGTCGGATGGATCGGGGCGATGGGGTTCGGTGCCGGTGCGGCGTATGTCCTCGGGTTCGCCCATCTTCACGAGCAGGCGGAGGACGAGGTCCGCGGCCGTGCTTTCGCCGCGCTGTTCTCGCTCATGCGGATCGGGCTGCTGACTGCGATGATGCTCGCCCTTCCCCTGGCTCGTCTGTTCCAGGGTTGGCTGCCGGGGATCCTCGCCGATGGTCGCCGCATGGTCCTGTTCGTCGGCGGGCTCACCATGCTGTTCGGCGGCGTCGTCACCCTCTGGCGGGTCCGAGCCAATCTGATCGCCCTCGGCAAGATCGGTGGTGAGGGTCCGACGGTGTCGGCGGCGACGACCGCCCTGAAGTCCCATCAGCGTGCCGTCAGCGGGATCGACAGCCCCGACGAGTTCGACTCCGAGGACGAGCCATGACGGTCCGATACGTCGCCTTCGAGGGCATCGACGGGGCGGGGAAGTCGACGGTATGCCGCCGGGTAGCCGAGGGGCTCGAGGCGGCCGGCTGGCGGACGATGGTGGTGAGGGAGCCGGGGGGCACCGAAGTCGGGGAAGCCCTGAGAAGCGTCCTGCTCGATCATCCCGGGCACGTCGACGACTGGGCCGAAGCGCTCCTCTTCGCCGCCGCTCGTGCCCAACTGGTCACCGAGCTGGTCGGCCCGGCGCTCGCCGAAGGGCGGACCGTGTTGTCGGATCGGTCGGTGTACTCGTCCCTCGCCTATCAGGGCGGTGCCCGCGGCCTCGGCGTGGACCTGGTGCGGCAGGTGAACGAGGTGGGCCTGAGGGGCGTGTGGCCGGAGGTCGTGGTGCTGCTGCGGCTGGAGCCCGAGAGCGGGCTGGAACGCGAGGACGGTGCCGACCGGATCTCGAGTGCGGGCATCGCCCTCCAGCAGCGAGTCGCCGCTGCGTACGATGCCCTCGCCGCAGAAGAGAGCGAGCGGTTCGTGATCGTCGATGCGCGTGATCCCCTCGACGAGGTGGTCGGGTCGGTGCTCGCCGAACTGGAGCGACGGTGGTGACGCCATTCGGCGACGTCATCGGCCACGAGGCCGTGCTGACGAACCTGCGCGCCGATCTGGAGCGGCCGTCCCACGCCTATCTGTTCCTCGGCCCGGCCAGCGTTGGTAAGGCCACCGTGGCCCGACGGTTCGCCGCTGCGCTGCTCTGCGGTGACGATGCATCCGGCATCCGCCGGGTCATGGACGGCAATCACCCGGACCTGGAGGTCGTCGAGCCCGACGGCCGGACCGCCCTGACGGTGGATCGGGCCCGAGAGGCGGTGGCCCGGGCGGTACGCACGCCGGTCGAGGCGGACCGCAAAGTGTTCCTCTTCGAGGATGCCGGGCTCATGAACGACGAGGCGGCGAATGCACTCCTCAAGACTCTCGAGGAGCCGACAGCCACCACCATCTTTCTCCTCGTGGCCGAGTCGGAGGCCGACCTCCCACTGACGGTGGCCAGCCGCTGCCGCGTGGTCGTGTTCGGCCGGGTCCCCGAAGGCCAGATCGGTGACGGCTTGGTAGCCACCGGTGTCGCCGAGACGCAGGCCCGAGGCGCCGCCACCGCGTCGGGGGGCCGGCCCGGGCTGGCGCTGACGCTCGCTACGCGACCGGAGGTGGCCCGGTTCCGCGAGGCCTGGTTGGGGGTGCCCAAGCGGATCGACGGGACCGCGGGCGGTGCGGTGCGCCTGGCCGGGGAGTTGGTGGCTTCTGTGGAACCACTGATCCAGGGCCTGACCGAGTCTCAGGAGGCGCAGGTCGAGCAGGCCCGTACCGAGGGCTATGACACCAAGGCGATGCAGGACCGGCATGACCGGGAGCGGCGCAGGGCGGTGATCGCCCTCCACCGGGGGGGTCTGGAGATCCTCGCCTCGTGGTACCGCGATGCCGCGGTGGCCCAGTTCGGCGGTCCGGTGCGCAACACCGACGTTCCCGGCACCGACTTTGCCGGGAGGTCGGCAGCGCGCGCCGTCGCCGACGCCGGGCGGGTACTCGAGGCGATCGAGTCCTTGGAACGCAACCAGCGTCCCGAGTTGGCGTTCACCGCGCTCCTTTCGGACCTTGGAACCTCGTCGTAACCCCGGCTTCCCGGCCGGTGCGCTCGTGACACTGCGAGAGGCGATCCCCGCCGTTCGGAGGATGGCTCGGTGGTGGACCGACTTCGAGGTCTCCGGCCCGCCGCTGCCGGCGGGTCCGGTGGTCGTCGCTGCCAATCATTTGTCCCACGTGGATCCGCTCGTGGTCACCATGGCCGTCGACCGTCCGGTCCGGTTCCTCGCCCTCGACGAGCTGTTCGGTCACCAGCGAGCTTTCGACGACCTGCTCCTGTGGCTCGGGTCGATCCCGCTGACGAGGACCGGCATTCCCCTGTCGGCGATGCGGACCGCGCTCGGTGAGCTCGCTGGGGGCGGAGCCGTAGCGATGTTCCCCGAGGGGCGCCGGGTGGCTGCCTGGGGCGACGAGTGGCCGCGGCGCGGGGCCGCCTGGTTGTCCGTGAGGTCAGGTACGCCGCTGGCACCGGTGGCGATCACCGGCAGCGGCGGCGTCATGGGCCTCGAGGACAAGAAGCTGCAGCGCCACCCGGTGTCGGTCGTCCGCTGCGAGCCCCTCCACCCCGACGAGTTCCGGAACCTCGACGATCCCGTCGCCGCCATGACCGAAGAGTGGGCACTGCGCATCGGGGAGGCGCTGAGGAAGTAGCGAGGGGCGAGGGGCGAGGGGCGAGGGGCGAGGAGCGAGGGGCGAGGGGCGAGGGGCGAGGAGCGAGGGCGGGTGGCCGGGCAGGGGTCCAGACTCTCTCCCCCCGAAGGGGGGAGTACCTGACGGCGTAGCCGTCAGGGGAGGGGGGAGGGCGAACCCTTCGTGGGCCTCGCGACGCGCTTGGCCTCCCCCTCCGTCAGCGACCTGCGGTCGCTGCCACCTCCCCCTACAGGGGAGGGAACCGTGTGACGGTGCCCCTTTGCGGTTCCTCCCCCGAGGGGGGTAGTACCGCCGGGAGCGGAGCGAGCGGCGGGGAGGGGGGAGGGCGAACCCTTCGTGGGCCCGGCGACGCGCTTCTCCTTCCACCGTAACGGTACCGTTCCCCTCATGCGCATCCTGCTCGCTGGGTCTACGGGTCTCCTGGGATCGGCTTTGCGCAGCGCCCTCATCGAGAGGGGCGACGAGGTAGTGCGGCTCACTCGTCCGGAAACCACCGGCGCGTCCGGGATCCTGTGGGATCCGGCGTCGCCGGAGCCGTTGGATCCAGACGTCCTCACCGGCTTCGATGCCGTGGTGAACTTCGCCGGTCGGAGTATCGGCGAGAAGCGCTGGTCCGATCGGGAAAAGGCAGCCCTCTGGGCCAGCCGGGTCGACTTCAGCGCTGGTCTCGCCCGCGCCATCGCGGCGTCACCCAAGCCGAAGGTGTGGATCAACGCATCGGCGGTGGGCTTCTACGGCGACCGCGGCGACGACATCGTCACCGAGGACGATCCACAGGGGGGCGGTTTCCTCGCCGAGCTGACGGCGTCGTGGGAGGCGGCGACGGCACCGGCGGCTGAGGCAGGGGTCCGGGTGGTCCTGATGCGCAACGGCATCGTGTTGAGCGCCGACGGTGGTGCTCTCGGGCGTCTTCTGGCGCCGTTCGGGCCGCGCTGGCTCAGCCCCTACCGATGGGGACTCGGCGGGCCGGTGGGCAAGGGCACGCAGTACTGGTCGTGGGTGTCGCTCGACGACCACACGCGCGCCACCCTCCACGCACTCGACGGCGAGATCGCCGGACCCATCAACGTGGTGGCTCCCAACCCGGTCATGCATCGGACTTTCATCAGGGCCCTGGGCCGGGTGTTGCGCCGCCCCACCGTCATGCCGGTCCCGCGGCTCGTCCTCGATGCCGTGCTCGGTCGGGAGCTGGCCGCTGCGCTGGTCCACGAAGGGCAGCGCGTGATGCCGGAACGGCTGGCCGCAGACGGTTTCGAGTTCCACGACACCGATGTGGAGTCGGCGCTGCGGCAGGCGCTGGCCGGCTGAGGCGTGGGGCGGGTGACCGCCGTAGTCTCGTTCGGGGTCGTTCGGCCCTGGGTGGAGTGCCTCCCACATGTGCCACAATCGTGGACATGACGACCACTGACGTGGACTTCAAGGCCAGGATCGAGAGCGCGCTCGACGAGTTGTTGACCGACTTCGACGCCGCCGCCGCCACCGCCGAGCCGTCCGAGTTCCTCGGTAAGCGCTTCGACCTGGGTCTCGCCTGGGCGTGGTTCCCCGAAGGCGTCGGTGGCATGGGGGCGCCGCGGTCGTCCCAGGCGATGATCGAGACCCGCCTCGGCGAGGTCGGCGCGCCGACCTCGCGCAACCTGCTCGGCGTAGGCATGGGGGCCCCGGTCCTCGCCGAATACGGCAGCCGTGAGCAGCAGGAGCGGTGGCTACGCCCGATGTTCACCGAGCAGGAGATCTGGTGTCAGATGTTTAGCGAGCCGGGCGCCGGCTCCGACGTCGCCGGGCTGGCGGCACGAGGCGTCCGCGACGGTGACGAGTGGGTGGTCAACGGCCAGAAGGTGTGGACCACCATCGCCCACCTCTCCAAGTGGGGGATGCTCATCGTGCGCACCGACCCCGACGTTCCCAAACACCGTGGCCTCACCTACTTCATCGTCGACATGAAGGCCGAGGGTGTGGAGGTGCGGCCACTACGCCAGGCCACCGGCGAGGCCGAGTTCAACGAGGTGTACTTCACTGACGTCCGCATCCCCGACGAGAACCGCATCGGCGGCGTCGGCGACGGGTGGCGGGTGGCGGTGGCCACGCTGATGAACGAGCGGGTGGCGATCGGTGGGAGCGTTTCCCCGCGGAATTCGGGAGCCATCGGCGTGGCTCTCGACGTGTGGAAGGAGTACGGCCACGATGACCCGGCTCTGCGCGACGACTTGATGCGCCTGTGGGTGGAGGCCGAGGCGGCCCGGCTCACAAATCTGCGGGCAACGCAGATGATGTCGAAGGGCACTCCAGGTCCCGAGGGGTCGCTGGCCAAGCTGGTCTATGCCGAACTCAACAAGCGGATCTTTGAGATGGTCGTCGACCTGATGGGCCCCGACGGGATGCTCTACGACACCTACGACATGGCGCGGCCGGGTGAGTTCCCCGAGCACATTCCCCAGAAGGCGTTCATCCGATCGCGGGCGAACTCCATCGAGGGCGGAACCTCGGAGATCATGAAGAACATCGTCGGCGAGCGGATCCTCGGCCTTCCCGGCGAGCCCCGAGTCGACAAAGACCTCCCCTGGAGCGAGGTACCGCGCTAGCGATTCGCGATTCGCGATTCGCTATCCGTGAGCCAGGCGGCACAGTCCGGCCCTGAACTCTCTCCCCCCGAAGGGGGGAGTACCTGACGGCGTAGCCGTCAGGGGAGGGGGGAGGGCGATCACTACGCATACCCTGCCCCGCGACTCTTGCGACTCGCGAATTGCGAATCGCGAATTGCGCCCTGCCTCAAATCCCAGCCCGGCGCGCGGGTCTCCATACAATCACAGGGTTGTCACTCGTCGAGGAGCATCGATGCCGACTCTGGGAGAGCGCCTTTCGCGCCGATCGTGGCGGCGTGCCGTCGCCGCCGAGCTGGTCGACCGACTCGACCACGAAGGCGATCTCTTCTTCTCCGGGTCGGGCTACGAGGACCGCGACGAGATGCTCCGGATCGCCCGACTGCTCCCCAGCGACGTGGTCGCCGAGCTCTACGAGGATCCGGCCTACCCCGGCTACACCTTTATGGAGGTGCGCCTCATCGACGCTCCCTATGCCTATGACGACGGGTACGACCACGACGACGAATGGGATGTCCGTCGCCATGCCATGTGACCTGTTGTTTCGGACCGCTGACACGCCGGTAGGCTGAGTCCAGGATGTCGCGCCGACGCCGACCGCCACCGCCCTCTGACGGGGGTCCTCGACGGTTCCCGTCGTGGGTCATATGGGTTGGGCTGGCTGTCGTGGTCGGTGGGATCGTCGCTGTGGCGGTGACGCTCGCCGGTGAGGAGCCGGGTTCGGGCGCGAGTCAGGGTGACGTCGCCGTTGGCGAGGTGCTTTTCCTCCAGAACTGCGCGGCATGCCACGGCGCCGACCTTCTGGGGACTGTGCAGGGTCCACCATTTCTCGACGTCATCTACGCGCCGAACCATCACTCCGATGAGGCATTCCAGCGTGCCATCGCCTTCGGGGTGATACCGCACCACTGGAACTTTGGACCGATGCCGGCGATCCCCGGGTTGCCCCGTGATGAGGTGGCGTCGATCATCGCCTTCGTGCGCCTCCAACAGCAGGCAGCTGGCATCGTGCGCGATCCGAGCCATCCCTGAGGCCGGTCGTGCGTCGACACCGTGATCTGATCCTCGGGCTGGTGGTGGTCGCGGCCGTCTTCGCCGGATTCGCCGCGCTGTCGATGGGTGGGTATCCCGGCGGTCCCGACGAGTGTTTGGC
The DNA here is from genome assembly GCA_040902765.1 of Acidimicrobiia bacterium. Classification (NCBI taxonomy): domain Bacteria; kingdom Bacillati; phylum Actinomycetota; class Acidimicrobiia; species Acidimicrobiia bacterium. The sequence goes on from JBBDWO010000001.1 coordinate 19,209, forward strand.
GCTCGGCGATTGTTACTGCGAGGCACCCCGCGGGGGCATGGCGGAACAGCCGGCCAATGCCTGGTCCAATCTCGGCTTCGTCGTGGTCGGCCTCCTCGTGCTGGCCGACACCGCCCGGCGCCGCACCCCGTCGGCGGTTCGTATGGAGTCCGACCTCCGCTATCCCCGCCTCTACGGATCGGTTGCCATCTTCCTCGGTGTCGGCTCGTTCGCCTTCCACGGGTCGTTGAAGGCGTGGGGTGGGTACATCGACGTCCAGTCCATGCACGCCTTCATCGGGTTCGTCATCGCCTACGACCTCGCCCGGATCCACGACTGGTCGTGGGGGCGGTTCGTCGGTTGGTTCGTAGGACTGCTCGCCGTGTTCTCGGTGCTGATCGGCCTGCTGCCGCCCGAGCACGGGAAGACGATGTTCGGCGTGGTGGTCGGATTCACCCTGCTCCTCGAGGCCGCGGTGTCGTATCCACGCCTGCGCCCGTGGGCACCACGGCCGATCCACCCGCGTCGCATGCCCTGGTTTTGGGCCGGACTCGGCTCCTTCGCGGCCGCCTTCGGGGTGTGGACCGTGTCTCGTACCGGCGGTCCGTGGTGCGATCCTCACAGCCTGGCCCAGGGCCATGCCCTGTGGCACCTGCTCACCGCGCTATCGGTGTGGTGCTTCTACCGCTACTTCCGCGCGGAGACCCGAGTGCAACAGCTGGCTGGAGACGCGTGACCGGTGGCTGATTGGAGCCGGAGCGGGGATTTGAACCCCGGACCTACGCCTTACGAGGGCGTTGCTCTACCCCTGAGCTACTCCGGCGAGGACCGGCATAGTACGGCATCCACTGACACCTTTGCTCAGATGGTGCGGTAGTCGGCCGCCCAACGGATGCCGAGCTGCTGCCTGTTGAGCGGCTCTGCCAAGCGGAGCGTCACCTCATGCTCGTTTGCCTCTTGAATCGGTAGGTAGTAGCAGGAGTCGGTGCTTTCGTCCCAGACGGCAATCCACTCGACCATGTCTGGCCCGTAGCTGTACTGCACCCACTCCGACCTGGAGTCGCAGCGGATCTTCAACACGCGACCGTTCGACCGCGTGTGCTTGACCTGCACCCGCTCGAGGCTCGCGTCTTGGCGCACCAGAACCAGGTCAAAGGGATGGGCATGGCCTGTAGGCCAGGCGACTCCCAAGCCGCGCGCTGATAGTCAGCGGCGACCTTGTGTTCAGCGGTAGCGGCGAGTTGGAGTCGTGTATTCAAGGTGCGGGTGCCTCTCTTGCAACTCCCTCCCACCTTATGTTGCGGGTATGACGCGCCATCACCGACGTGCGACCTGCCAGCCATTTCTCGTGGTGCCATCGATGCCGTGCTCGAAGACTCCACCGTCTGCCGTCTGCCGTCTGCCGTCTGCCATCTGCCGTCTCGAGCGAAGTGAGTTTGGGAACCAAAACACCCCCTTTCGCCGTCATAACTCGGATGGGGAGTGGCACACAGGTATCGTCTTCGCTCCGATCCCGAACTGAGGGGACCGTGAGTCTCATGGCCGACAGGGCCACGTTCGTCGACGACGCCATGCAGTATGCGCCGCAGCTGTACTCGGCCGCGCTGCGCATGACCCGCAACCCGACCGACGCTGAGGACCTCCTCCAGGAAACCTTCCTCAAGGCGTACCGCGGGTATCACACGTTCAAGCAGGGCACCAACCTGCGTGCCTGGCTGTACCGGATCCTCACCAACACCTTCATCAACGAGTACCGCAAGAGGACTCGTCGACCCACCGAAGTCGAGCTGGGCGAGCTCGAGGACATGTACCTGTTCAATCGGCTCGGTGATGCCGGCGGCGGTGCCGCCCGCAGCGCCGAGGACGAGGCCCTGGAGCGCTTCGTCGACGAGGACATCAAGACCGCCTTGGAGGACCTGCCCGAGATCTTTCGCATCCCGGTGCTCCTCGCCGATGTCGACGGCTTCTCCTACAAGGAGATCGCCGAGATCGTCGACATCCCCATGGGCACGGTCATGTCACGCCTCCACCGTGGAAGAAATGCGCTGCAGAAAGCGTTGTGGGACAAGACCGAACAGCGAAGGGCATCTGGCGCATGAACTGCAACGAGGCCTACGACCGCCGCTATCGATACCTCGACCAGGAGATGACCGTGGTGCGGCGTCTGCGCCTCACCCTCCATCTGCGCCGCTGCCCGCCCTGCGCTGACGGGTTCGCCTTCGAACAGAAACTCAGAATTCGGATCGCGCAGGGTTGTGTCGATCCCTATCCCACGGAGCTGCACGAACGACTCGTGTCGCTCATCCGCCATACCGATACCGATGGGACCGAAACCGGTGGCCTCGCCGCCGGACTCGGCCCGGGAGGTTGACCATGTCCGAAATCCTGAAAGGCAACAAGGTCCAGGGCAAGTTGCGCGCCCCGCGCGCTCTCGACGAGATTCGTCGGTGCGAGAGCGACGGGTGCGAGACGCTGCTCTCCCGCTACAACAAGCGGACCTACTGCTACGCCCACGCCCCCACGCGGTTCCCCCGCCTGCGCGGTCGTGTCGTTCCCGAGAGTCAGTAGTCGGACCGACCCGTTCCCTGCCGGCGCTCTCCGACGGGTTCGGCCGTCGTCCGGGTAATCTGGCTGCCGTGCGCCGATACACCATCACCGCGATGCTCGCTGTCGCCGTCCTGAGCCTCGGGGTCGGAAGCGCCTTCGCTGGAGAGGGTGTGCCGCCCGGTGACGGACCCGCCGTGACGCAGGTCGAGCCGCCGGCACTCGCCGAAGACGATGCCTGGACGTTTCGGTACCTCGTGCCCACACTGCTCGCCATGGGCGTCCTGGCTGTCGTCGTGACCGCCCTCGCCTACGGTCGCAGGGTGAAGGGCCGCTATCGGCTGGCACGGTGACCAGTTCGATCCACTGGCCGCTCGCCTCCCGAATCGCTCAGAGCGCGGCCGGATCGGATCCCTTCGAAGACTCGTACCACTTCTCCCGGTTCGCCGCCGACGCCGACGACCTGGTCGCTCGTGCCGCCCCGGCGGTGGCGGCCGAGATGGGCATGGAATGGGCGTCGGACCCCACCGTACGGGTGGTCACCAGGCGGCAATGGGCCGAAGCCAACATCGACGGGTTCAGTCGTCTACTCGCCCCGGCAGAGGAGCTGCTCGTCAAGCCGGGCGGGCTCGGCATCGGCCGTGCCCTCGCCAGCCGACTCCTCGCCGCCGAAGTGGGTGCCCTCGTCGGGATCCTGGGTCGGCGGGTGCTCGGACAGTACGAACTGGTACTGCCGTCGGGCGATGACGGTGACACGATCCTGTTCGTCGGGGCCAACGCTCTGCTCATGGAGCGTCAGAACGAGTTTCGCCCCTCCGAGTTCCGTTACTGGGTGGCCCTGCACGAGTGCACCCATCGGCTGCAGTTCACGGGTGTGCCGTGGCTCCGTGGGTACTTCCTTGGTCTCGTCGAGGACCTCATCGAGGCATCGAAGCCCCAGCCGGGGCGGTCGCGCCGGTGGGTCGCCGACCTGCGCGCCGCGGCGCGAGAGGGCCGCCCTATGGTCGGCGAGGCCGGCCTGATGGGGCTCTTCGCCACCCCCGACCAGCGTCGCGTCCTGGATCAGGTACAAGCACTGATGGCACTGCTCGAGGGTCACGGTCACGTGGTGATGGACCGGATCGGCGCCCGTGAACTGGTGACTCAGCACACGATGTCGCGCGTGCTCAAGCAGCGCCGCAAGGATCCTCGCACCGCTGCGTTCTTCAGGATCACCGGCCTCGAACTCAAGATGAAGCAGTACGAGATGGGGGAGCGGTTCATCCTGGACGTGGAGCGCCGGGCCGGGTTCCAGGCCCTCGACGCCGTGTGGACCGAGCCCGACGCACTCCCCACTCTCGCCGAGATCTCGGAGCCGCAGCGGTGGCTCGAACGGGTGGGCTGACCGCCGCTCAGGAGACGGTGCTGCGGGCCGTCGACGCCGCGGTGCCCGCCGGTCACCTCGTGGTGGCTCTGAGTGGCGGCGCCGACAGCGCCTCCCTGGCCTGGGCGGTGGCGACCCTCCGGGCTCCCGTCAGGGCGGTCAGTGTGGATCACGGCCTCCCCGGATCGGCTCGGCTGATGACCGCGGCGTCGGCCATCGCGGCGAGGCTCGGTCTTCAGCACGACACGATCTCGGTCCGTACCGAGGGCACCGGCGAGACGGTCCTGCGTACCGCACGGCTCGCCGCCCTCGAGTCCGCGGTCGGTGTCGACGAGACGATCCTCACCGGTCACACCGCCGACGATCAAGCCGAGACGGTGCTGGGGAACCTGATTCGAGGAGCCGGGGCCGCTGGTCTCGCCGGCATCCCGCGACGCCGTGGCCCATTCGCCCGACCGCTCCTCGGTGTCCGTCGCCAGGTCGCCCGCACCGCCGCCGCCGAACTCGGGCTGCCCTTCGTGGACGACCCGGACAATGCCGACCTGTCGATCAGGCGCAACCGACTCCGCCTGCAGACGCTCCCGCATCTTGGCGAGTACAACCCGCAGGTCGTCGAGGCGATCGCGAGGAGCGCCCGCCTCGTGGAGGCCGACGACGCCTACCTGGAGGCGTTGGCCGCTGCCGTGTCCGTGAGCCGTGACGAGGAGGCCATCACGGTGCCCGCGGCGGTCCTGACGACCCTCGCCGCACCCGTCGCCACTCGGGTCGTTCGGGGGATGTTGCGCGCCGCCGACGGCCCGTACGCCGGCGAGGCCGCCGATGTGGACGCGGTCATGTCGGTGGCGGCCACCGGGGTGTCCGCCTCGCTCTCGGGGGATCTCCTCGCGGTTCGAGAGCGCGCTCTGGTGGTGATCCACCCCAACCGGCCGGTCTCACCCCCCGAACCGGTCTCGCTGGAGACCGCCGGCGCCGCCCGGTTCGGGCCGTGGACCATCCAGGCTGACGCCACCGGTGTTCGGGTGCCGGTGGGCGACCGCGCTGTGGTGCGCGCGCCTGTGGCCGGGGATCGGATCTCCATCGGCGGGGGGCGGCACAAGACGGTGTCCGACGCTCTCCAGGAGGCCGGTGTGCCGGTGCGGCTGCGTCCCCGTTGGCCGCTGGTGGTCGACGGTGACAGAATCGCCTGGATCGTCGGCGTGCGGACCGCTCCCGACGATGGAGAGAATCGGACGCTGTCGGCGACGAAGGAGGAGCGGTGAAGGTCGGGCGGGTCCTCGTCGACGAGCAGCAGATCGCTCAGCGGCTCATCGAGATGGGAGCCGAGATCACCCGCGACTACCAGGGCAAGGACCTGCTCCTGGTCGCCGTGCTCAAGGGGGCCTTCATGGTGATGGCCGACCTGTCACGGCGGATCGACCTGCCCGTCGACATCGACTTCATGGCGGTGTCGTCGTACGGGGATTCCACCACCACGTCCGGGGTGGTGCGCATCATCAAGGACCTGGATCGGGAGATCACCGGCCGCCACGTGCTGATCGTCGAGGACATCATCGACAGCGGACTCACCCTCGACTACCTGCGCCGCAATCTGGAGGTGCGCCAGCCGGCGTCGCTCGAGGTGGCGGCCCTGCTGGTGAAGGGCGGCATCCAGCGCACTCAGGTCGACGTCAAGTACGTCGGATTCGAGATCCCACCGGACTTCGTCATCGGCTACGGCCTCGACCTCCAGGGAACCATGCGGAACCTCCCGTATGTGGCGGTGATGGAGGAGGAGTAGGCCCCAGGCTCCAGGCCCCGGGCTCCAGCCATTCGCTTCGCTCGGACGCCCGGTCCTATATCTGGTGCCTGGGGCCTGGCTCGACGGCCCATAGGCCGTCGGCGCCGATACCATGCCCTACGCTGCCGAGTTCCCGGGCGGAGATTCCAGCGTGAAACGAACCATCAGGACGCTCCTCGTCTACATGATCGTCGTGACCGTGGCGATCACTCTGGTCAATACGTTCGTGGGTTCGGCCACCGCGCCCGAGGACATCACGCTCGATCGGTTTCAGAGCCACCTGAGTGCCGGGGACATCGTTTCGGTCACCATCAGGCAGCGGTCCAACACGGTCGAGGGGGAGTTCACTGAGGCGCTCGGCGGCGGGACCTTCAAGGCTTCGTTCCCCGACGGATATGAAGGCGACCTGACGGTCCTGATCCTCGACAGTGGAGTCAGTGTGGAGGTTCAGTCGGAAGACCCGAGCGTCCTCCAGTGGTTCGTCGGGACGATCCTCCCGTACCTGCTGATCTTCGGCATCTTCATCTTCATCCTGATGCAGATGCAGGGTGGCGGGAGCCGTGTCATGCAGTTCGGCAAGGCGAAGGCCAAGCAGGTCACCCGCGACATGCCCAAGGTCACGTTCAAGGACGTCGCCGGTGCCGAGGAGGCGGTGGAGGAGCTCGAAGAGATCAAGGAGTTCCTCCAGAAGCCCCAGAAGTTCCGTGCGATGGGAGCCAAGATCCCCAAGGGCGTGCTGCTCTACGGGCCGCCCGGTACCGGCAAGACCCTGCTCGCCCGGGCGGTTGCCGGCGAGGCCGGCGTGCCCTTCTTCTCCATCTCCGGTTCTGACTTCGTCGAGATGTTCGTCGGCGTCGGCGCATCGCGCGTCAGGGACCTCTTCGAGCAGGCGAAGGCCCAGGCGCCGGCGATCATCTTCGTCGACGAGATCGACGCCGTCGGCCGCCACCGTGGCGCCGGCCTCGGCGGCGGTCACGACGAGCGCGAGCAAACCCTCAACCAGCTCCTCGTCGAGATGGACGGGTTCGACGTGAAGACCGGCGTCATCCTGATCGCGGCCACCAACCGCCCCGACATCCTCGATCCGGCGCTACTGCGGCCGGGCCGCTTCGACCGTCAGATCGTCGTCGATCGCCCCGACATCAAGGGCCGCCGGCAGATCCTCGACGTCCACTCCAAGGGTAAGCCGCTCTCCGACGACATCGACATGGACGCCATCGCCCGGTCCACGCCCGGGTTCACCGGGGCCGATCTGGCCAACACGATCAACGAGGCTGCCCTGCTCGCCGCCCGCCGGGAGAAGGATCTGATCAGCCAGGCGGAACTCGAAGAGGCGATCGACCGGGTGATCGCCGGTCCCGAGCGCCGCAGCCGGGTGATGACCGAAGAGGACAAGAAGGTGACTGCCTACCACGAGGGAGGCCACGCCCTCGTCGGGTACGCCCTGCCCAAGGCGGACCCGATCCACAAGGTGACGATCATCCCCAGGGGTCGTGCCGGTGGCTACACCATGGCGCTGCCCATGGAGGACAAGAACTACATGCGCCGCAGCGAGCTCACCGACAAGCTGGCCATGCTGATGGGCGGCCGCACCGCCGAGGAGCTGATCTTCATCGATCCGACGACCGGCGCCTCCAACGACATCGAGCAGGCCACGATGATCGCCCGTCGCATGGTGATGGAATACGGGATGAGTGACCGGCTCGGGCCGATGAAGTACGGGCAGCCGGAGGCCGAGGTCTTCCTCGGTCGCGACTTCGCCCGGGGCCAGGACTACTCCAACGAGGTGGCCTCCGCCATCGACGAGGAGGTCCGTCACCTGATCACCCAGGCACACGATGAGGCGAGGGCGATCCTCACCGAGCATCGGGAGGCACTCGACCGCCTCGCCGCCACCCTCATCGAGAAAGAGACGCTCTCCGGGGATCAGGTCGCCGAGGTGCTCCACGACGTCCCCAAGTGGGTGCACGCCGCCAACGGCTCCAAGCGCCTCCAGGCGCCCAACGGCAAGTCGTCGCGTTCTCGGGTCACCACCGCCGCGCAACGCGTTGCCGACAAGGGTTCGGGCTGACGACCACAGCCCGATTCGACGGTTGGCGATCGCGCCGAACCGGATGGAACGGCACACCGGCGGTCGTGCTCATGGGGGTACTCAACGTCACTCCCGACTCCTTCTCCGACGGCGGCAGGTTCTCTGATCCCGACCAGGCGATCGCTGTCGGCCTCACCATGTGGGACGACGGAGCCGACATCGTCGACGTCGGTGGTGAGTCCACCCGACCCGGATCCGACGGCGTCGATGCCGCCACCGAGATCGACCGGGTGCTTCCGGTCGTGTCGGCATTGGCTGCCGGCGGGGTGGCCGTCTCGATCGACACCTCCAAGCCCGAGGTCGCCGCGGCGGCACTCGACGCCGGTGCCGTCGTGGTCAACGACGTGACCGCCTTTTCCGACGTGGCGATGGCTCAGGTGGCGGCCTCGAGCGGGTGCGGCGTGGTCTTGATGCACATGCTGGGGGAGCCCCGCACCATGCAGCAGGAACCGACCTACGGGGACGTCGTGCAGGAGGTGCGCGACCATCTGGTGGGCCGAGCCGCCGACGTCATCGCCGCCGGGGTCGATCCGTTCCACATCGCGCTCGACCCGGGGATCGGGTTCGGCAAGACCGTCGACCACAACCTCCGGTTGCTCTCGGAGGGCGTTCGGACGCTCGCCGCCACTGGCCATCCGGTACTCGTCGGCGCCTCACGCAAGTCGTTCCTCGGTGCCATCACCGGGGAAGCGGAGGCCGCCGAACGTGCCCCGGAGACGATCGCCGCGCATGCCCTGGCGATCGCTGCGGGCGCCTCCATCATCCGCACCCATGACGTCGCCTTCGGGGTGCGTTCCAGTCTCGTGGCCACCGCTATCGTGCGCGGGGTGGTGGAGCAGTGATGACGGGTCTCGAACCCCGCGACTTCACATGGGTGATCTCCGGTCGGCTGGCCGTGTCAGAACGCATCGGCGGCTACGGTTTTCAGCATCGGCGGGTGCGCCGTGAAGAGGAGATCACCTGGATCAAACGCGCCGGGGTCAACACCGTCCTGTCGCTTCTCGAGGGAAATCAGAACATCGCCGCCTACGAAGAAGCCGGCCTGCGGGCTCACAGTGTCCCGCTCCTCGAGGTCGATCGTGAGGCCGCCGAGCCCGTCTACAGGGCGATCGGCCAGCTGCTCGCCGAGCCCCGCATCGTGCTCCTGGTGCACCGCGACATCATCGACGACGCCGTAGCCGGGGTCCTGGCCGGCTACCTCGTGTACTCGGGGAAGGTGACCGATCCGATCATGGCCACCGCCGTGGTCCAGGAGATCCTGGGCCGGCCGCTCGGTCCCGACGCTCGGGCGCTGATCCCGCAACCTTCGGGGGCCTGAGACGCGGGCCGCCATCGGCCTCGGGTCGAACCTCGGTGATCGCCTGGCAGTGCTGACGGGCGCGGTGGGAGAGTTCCGACGCCTGGGTGAGGTGGTGGCGGTGTCGGGAGTGTGGGAGACCGCGCCGATCGGCGGACCGCCCCAGGACGACTACCTGAACGCGGTGGTCGTGGTGCGCACCGTGCTCGGCCCGGTGCCGCTGATGCAACGGCTGCTCGCCATCGAAGCCGCGGCGGGAAGAGAGCGTGGCGAGCGCTCGGCGCCGCGCACGCTCGACCTCGACCTGCTGCTGTACGGCGATGCCGAGATCGACGCCCCCGGCCTCACCGTCCCCCACCCCCGCATGCACGCCCGACGCTTCGTCTTGGAACCCCTCGCCGAGGCGTGGCCCGGAGTCGTGATCCCTGGCCACGGCACCGTGGAGGAACTGTTGGAGAGTGTTCAGGATCAGCGGGCCTCATCACGCGGTCCCCTCCCCTGAAGGGGGAGGTGGCAGCGGCCGCAGGTCGCTGACGGAGGGGGAGGGTTGGCGCGTCGCGAGGTTCACGTAGTGATCGCCCTCCCCCCTCCCCGCCGCTCGCTCCGCTCCCGGCGGTACTCCCCCCTTCGGGGGGAGGAACCGCAGGGGGGCTAGGCGGCCGACGGCCACACGCTCAACGGGCAACCGGCAACAGGTAACCTCTCACTTGGCTGGTACCCATAGAGGACTGGAACCCATGGATCTCATCGTGCTCGGCCCGGGACGGGCCGGGACTGCCATCGGCCTCGTCGCCGTTGCCTCCGGACACCGCATCGTCGGTGTCGCCGCGCGCGACACCGACGCCGCCGAAACGGCCGCCGAGCGCCTCGGGTCGCGGCCGCTCGTCTGGGGTGACCGGCTTCCGACCGCCGACCTCCTGGTGGTCGCGGTGCGCGACGGGGCGATCGCCGAGGTGGCCGACGAGTACGCCGACCGGGCGGCCAGCGTCGAGGGAGCCACGCACCTCTCCGGCCTCGTCCCGCCCGACGCGCTGTCCCCCCTCGGTGTTCCCGTCGCTGCCTTCCATCCCCTCCAGACGATCCCGACGGCCGAGGCTGGCGCCGAGCGCCTTCCCGGCGCCTTCATCGGGATCACTTCGGACGACGACCTCCTCAGCGACCGTCTGTTCGGTCTGGCGCGTTCGTTCGGTTCCCGGCCGTTCGAGTTGCCCAATGAGGCGCGGGCCGTCTATCACGCGGCTGCGGCCGCTTCCGCCAACTACACGATCGCCGCCCTCGCCGTGGCCCACCGGCTGTTTGCTGCCGCCGGTGTGGACTCCGCGGTGGCCGAGCCCCTGGTGCGGGCCGTCGTCGACAACGCCCTCGCCATGGGCCCGCTGGAAGCCCTGACCGGCCCGATCGCCCGCCACGACGTCGAGACGGTTCGGGCTCAGGTGGAAGCGGTGCGCGCGGCCGCGCCCGACGTCGCCGGGGCCTTCGAGGCAATGGCGATCGCCACCGGCATCGTGGCCGATGCCACCGACACGGTGAGGGAGGCACTGCGATGAGGGTGGCTCGAACGTTTGGCGAGGCCCGCACCACCGCGGATGGCCGGGTCGCTCTCATCCCCACCATGGGTGCCCTTCACGAGGGGCACCTGGCGCTGGTCGACACCGCCCGCGCTGCCGACCCGGACACGGTGATGATGAGCGTCTTCGTCAACCCGATCCAGTTCGACGACCCCGCCGACCTAGAACGCTATCCCCGCGACCTGGAGCGCGACACCGCCCTCGCCGAAGCGGCCGGGGTGGGTGTTCTCTTCGCTCCATCCGTCGAGGAGATGTACCCGCAGGAGCCGGTGGTCCGGGTGAGTGCCGGGCCGTTGGGTGAGCCGATGGAGGGCCGCCGCAAGGGGCACTTCGACGGGGTCGCCACCGTGGTGACCAAGCTGTTCGCTGGGCTACAGCCCTCGGCGGCGGTCTTCGGGCGCAAGGACGCCCAGCAGGTGGCGGTGATCCGACGTCTCGTCGTCGACCTGTCGTTCCCGGTCCGGGTGCTGCCAGCCCCGACGCTGCGGGAGCCCGACGGCCTCGCCCTGTCGAGCCGCAATGTGTTCCTCGACGACCGCGAGGGGGCACTGGGCCTGTCGCGTGGGCTGTTTGCCGCGGCTGACGCCATCGAGGGCGGTCTCGAGGATGGCTCGGCTGCCGAAGCGATCGTCGCCGAAGCGGTCGCAGACGCCGGGGCGCAGCTCCACTACGCCAGCCTCGTCGACGCCGCCACGCTGGAACCCGTCGATCGGGTTCGTGATGGCACCGTTCTCGCCGTGGCCGCCCAGGTGGGCGAGGTTCGACTCATCGACAACGTGCACATCGACGGCGACGGGACCGTGGACCGCGGCCGTCTCCTGACCCGGCCCTCGACCCTCACCGGAGGTGGATAGATGTTGATCGCGGTGGATGTCGGCAACACGCAGACCGTCGTCGGTCTCTACGACGGTGAGACGATGGTCGACTCGTGGCGACTGTCGACCGTGCGCGAGCGGACCGCAGACGAGTACCGGCTGTTCCTCACCGGGCTGCTCCGTCAGGACGGCCATCGCCTCGAAGACCTGGAGGGAGCGGTGCTGGCCAGCGTGGTCCCGTCGGCGAAGGCGGCGATGATCGAGGTGGCTACCGAGCTGGTGGGCGAAGACGCCCTGGTGGTGGTCGGTCCCGGGATCAAGACCGGCATGCCGATCAACATCGACAACCCCCGTGAGGCCGGCGCCGACCGGGTGGCCAACGCGGTGGCGGCGCTCACCAAGTACGGCGCTCCGGTGGTGTCGGTCGACTTCGGCACATCGACGAACGTCGACGCCGTCGACGCTACGGGTGCTCTCGTCGGTGCCTCCATCGCCCCCGGTCTCGAGGTGTCGCTCAACGCCCTCATCTCGGGGACTGCGGCGCTGCGTTGGGTCGACTTGACGCCCCCACCCGCCGCCATCGGACGCAACACCGTCGAAGCCATTCAGAGCGGGCTCTTGTTCGGACACGCCGGCATGGTCGACGGGCTCGTCGAGCGCTTCGTCGGGGAGCTGGGTGGCTCGCCGGCGGTCATCGCCACCGGCGGCCTCGCCTCTACCATCGTCCCCCACTGCCGCACCGTGTCGACGGTCGACCACGACCTGACCCTCGACGGGCTGCGGATCATCTACGAGATGAACATCGGAGCGTGACCATGGCGGACGACGAGGCGGCGATCGGCGCGGAGGCCGACGAGTCGGCGCTCGATCGGATCATGGCCGATCGTCAGGCCAGGGTCGATGCCGTCCGCGATGCTGGCGGCGACCCGTACCCGGTCAGGTTCGACCGGACCGCCGTCGCCGCCGACCTCCACGCAGAGCATGGCGGCCTCGACCCTCAGACCAACACCGGATCGAGCGTGGTGGTGGCCGGACGGGTCATGTCGAAGCGCGAGCTCGGCGCGGTGGCGTTCGCCGTTCTCCAGGACGGATCCGGTCGCATCCAGCTGTTCGCCGAGGAGAAGGTACTGGGGGAGCGCATGGCCGACTTCGCCGCTCTCGACGTGGGGGACTGGGTGGGTGCCTCGGGTGAGGTGGTGACCACCCGCACGGGGGAGCTGTCGGTGCGGGTAGATGACTTCACCCTGCTCTCCAAGGCCCTGCGCCCTCTGCCGGAGAAGTGGCATGGCCTCACCGACACCGAGCAGCGCTACCGCCGGCGGTACGTCGACCTGATGGTCAATCCGGACTCGATGCGGGTGGCGCGCGCCCGGGTGGCGACAGTCGCGTCGGTTCGGGACTCCCTGATCAGCCGTGGGTTCATCGAGGTCGAGACGCCGGTCCTCCACGACCTGCCGACCGGTGGGCTGGCCACGCCTTTCACCACCCACCATGCCGCGCTCGACCAGACGATGTACTTGCGGATCGCCCTGGAACTCCACCTCAAGCGGCTGGTCGTGGGTGGCATGGAGCGGGTGTTCGAGATCGGCCGCGTCTTTCGCAACGAGGGCCTATCGCCCCGTCACAACCCGGAGTTCACCATGCTCGAGGCCTATCAGGCTCTCGCCGACTACGGCGACATGGTCGACCTCACCGAGGCGATCGTGGTCGAAGCGGCCGAGGCGGTGGCAGGTACCACCAGGCTCACCTATCAGGGCCGCCCGCTGTCACTCACGGCTCCCTGGAAGCTCATCGACTACGTCGGGGCCACCACCGAGATCAGCGGCGTCGAGTGGGACCCGGTCATGCTGGTCGAGGACGCCCGCGCGGCCGCCGATACTGCTGGCATCGAGTACGACGGGTCCTGGGGCACCGGGCGGATCATCGCCGAGGCGTTCGAGCACTTCGTGGAGCCCACCCTCTGGGAGCCGACCGTGGTCCTCGACTTCCCCGAGGAGATCTCCCCGCTTGCCCGCCTCCACCGGTCTCGGCCCGGGCTCACCGAGCGATTCGAGGTGATCGTCGCCGGCCACGAGCTGGCGAACGCCTTCTCCGAACTCAACGACCCGGTGGATCAACGCCGTCGCTTCGAGGCACAGGCCGCCGCCCGCGCCGCTGGCGATACCGAGGCGCACCCGATGGACGAGGACTACCTGCGAGCCCTCGAATACGGCCTCCCTCCCACCGGCGGCATGGGGCTCGGCATCGACCGCCTGGTGATGCTCCTCACCGACCAGGCGGCGATCCGCGACGTACTGCTGTTCCCGCATCTCCGGAGGGAGAGCTAGAAACGTCTTCTACGCGCTGCGGGCCGCTTCGACTCGCTGGACCAGGTAACGACCGAGTCCGCCGAGCACGTCTCTTACCTGCCCGGTAGGTAGCGCGGCAACGGCCCGCTCGGCCCTTGCGATGTGGGCATCGACGTGGCTCAAGGCGATATCGACATGCCCTCCCTTGCGCACCAGGTCGATCACTTCGGCGACGGCATCGGGGTCGTACGGCTTGCCTCCCGACAGGAGGCGTTCGATGCGGTCACTGTCGTCACCTTGCGCCGCCAGGAGCACCGGCAGCGTGAAGGTTCCCTCGAAGATGTCGGAGCCTGCTGGCTTGCCGAGGAAGTCCTCGGTGGCCACGAGGTCGAGGATGTCGTCGGCCAGCTGGAACACCATCCCGACCTGGTAGCCCCAGGAGGTCGCGGTCTCGATCTCGGCCGGGGAGGCCCCACCGGCCATCGCGCCGAGGCGCGCCGAGGTCCGGATGAGGCTGGCGGTCTTTTTGTCGATCACCCGGAAGTAGTCGTCGGGATCGGTGTCGAGGCGGTTCGCCAGCGTCAGTTCGAGCATCTGGCCCTCACAGAGCAAGGCGTAGGTGCGCGCCAGCAGGGCCACCGCCTCGGTGCCCAGGGGTGCGGCGACCTCCGAAGCGCGAGCGAGCAGGAAGTCGCCAGCGAGGATCGCCACCGTGTTCGACCAGTTGGCATTCACCGAGTCGACTCCACGGCGACTGTCGGCCTCGTCGATCACGTCGTCGTGGTAGAGGCTCCCCACGTGGATGAGTTCCACCGCCACCGCCGCCTCTACCGGGTCGTTGCCAGCGACCGCGCCGAGCTCCGAGGTGACGAGAGCCAGCAGCGGCCGGTAACGCTTGCCGCCGCCCATGAGGTGCTGGAGGATGTCGGTGAGTCCGTCCTCCTCCGAGCTGGTGGCCTCGAGGAGCCGGTGTTCGACGGAGGCCATCCTCTTCCACACGCGGTCGATGGGGACCAGGTCCCGTATCGGCGGGGTGTTCATGGGTCAAGGGTACCGAGCCGCGACCAGCTACCAGCTTCCAGCTACCAGCTACCAGCTACCAGCTACCAGCCAGACTCTGAACCCTGTCGATGCGTGCCGGTAGCCGGTAGCCGGTAGCAGCGATGGCTCCTTCAGTTAGGGAAGCATTCGGCCGACGGATCTGTTACACCCGGTGTACCCGAGGCGCCGCATGAGGCTTGATCGGGGCCGCCGCTATAGTCGCTAGGGCGGTCCGGCGAGCCCGTCGGTACCCCAGGAACGGTCCGAGGAGTCACATTGTTCGAGCGTTTCACCGACCGGGCACGACGGGTCGTCGTCCTCGCCCAAGAGGAAGCCCGGCTCCTGAACCACAACTACATCGGCACCGAGCACATCCTGCTCGGCCTCATCCATGAGGGTGAGGGCGTCGCCGCCCGCGGTCTGGAGAGTCTCGGTATCTCGCTCGAGTCGGTCCGGAGCCAGGTCGTGGAGATCATCGGCCAGGGTGCTCAGGCCCCGAGCGGCCACATTCCTTTCACGCCCCGTGCCAAGAAGGTGTTGGAGCTCTCGCTGCGCGAGGCACTCCAGCTCGGCCACAACTACATCGGCACCGAGCACATCCTGCTCGGCCTCATTCGCGAGGGCGAGGGTGTCGCCGCTCAGGTGCTGCAGAAGCTCGGCGCCGAACTGCACAAGGTCCGCCAGACGGTCATCCAACTGCTCTCCGGCGCCCAGGGTGAAGACAGCGGCGAGGCGCCCACCGGTTCCTCGGGCAGGAGGGGCGAGTCGGCATCGGGTTCGACCGTTCTCGACCAGTTCGGTCGGAATCTGACCCAGTACGCCCGCGAGCGCAAGCTGGATCCGGTGATCGGCCGCCAGCGTGAGATCGAGCGAGTGATGCAGATCCTCTCGCGGCGCACCAAGAACAACCCGGTGCTCATCGGCGAGCCCGGCGTGGGCAAGACCGCCATCGTCGAGGGCCTCGCCCAGCGGATCATCGAAGGGGACGTCCCCGACACGCTCGCCGGCAAGCACCTCTACACGCTGGATCTGGGTGCCCTCGTCGCCGGATCACGGTACCGCGGCGACTTCGAAGAGCGACTCAAGAAGGTTCTGAAGGAGATCCGCACCCGCGGCGACATCATCCTGTTCATCGACGAGATCCACACCCTGGTCGGCGCCGGCGCCGCCGAAGGTGCCATCGACGCCGCCAGCATCCTCAAGCCGATGTTGGCCCGCGGAGAACTGCAGACGATCGGCGCCACCACGCTCGAGGAATACCGCAAGTACCTGGAGAAGGACGCGGCCCTGGAGCGCCGATTCCAGCCGATCCAGGTCGATGAGCCCAACGTCGCCGAGACCATTCAGATCCTGACCGGCCTGCGTGACAAGTACGAAGCGCACCATCGGGCCTCGTACACCGATGCTGCTCTGGTGTCGGCTGCCAACCTCGCCGACCGCTACGTCGCCGACCGCTTCCTCCCCGACAAGGCCATCGATCTCATCGACGAGGCCGGCAGCCGGATGCGTCTGCGCCGCAAGGCCGCCACGCCCGAGCTCGAGGACATCGAGAAGCGGCTCTCCGACGTTCGCGGCCAGAAGGAGGAGGCCGTCCAGTCGCAGCAGTTCGAACGCGCCGCCCAGCTGCGCGACCAGGAGCGCGAGCTCATCACCGATCGCACGGATCACGAGGCAGCGCTCGGCGAGGCCGAGGACGTGACCGGATCGATCATCGACGAGGAGCAGATCGCCGAGGTGCTGGCGCAGTGGACCGGGATCCCCGTCCAGAGCCTCACCGAGGAGGAGACCGCCAAGCTCCTGCGCATGGAGGAGGACCTCCACGAGCGGATCGTCGGCCAGCACGAGGCGATCCAGGCGGTCAGCCGGGCCATCCGTCGTACCCGTGCCGGGCTCAAGGACCCGAGGCGGCCTTCCGGGTCGTTCATATTCCTCGGACCCTCGGGGGTCGGCAAGACCGAGACCGCCAAGGCCCTCGCCGCTTTCCTGTTCGGCACCGAGTCGGCGCTCATACAGCTCGACATGTCCGAGTACATGGAGAAGCACACGGTGAGTCGCCTCGTCGGATCCCCGCCGGGGTATGTCGGCTATGACGAGGGTGGCCAGCTCACCGAGGCCGTGCGCCGCAAGCCGTTCTCGGTGGTGCTGTTCGACGAGATCGAAAAGGCGCACCCCGACGTTTTCAACACGCTGCTGCAGATCCTCGAGGACGGTCGCCTGACCGACGCGCAGGGCCGCACGGTCGACTTCAAGAACACTGTGATCATCATGACCTCGAACCTGGGTACTCAGGACCTGAAGCGAAAGGCGGTCGGGTTCTCCACCGACAGCGAGGCGGCGTCGTACGAGAAGATCAAGGAGCGGGTCACCGAGGCGCTCAAGAAGCAGTTCCGGCCCGAGTTCCTCAACCGGATCGACGAGGTCATCGTCTTCCACGAGCTCACCATGGACGAGGTCAAGGCGATCGTGGACCTGATGATCGTTCGCATCCGTGAGCAGCTGAAGTCGCAGGCCGTCGAACTGGTGCTCAGCGACGACGCCAAGGCGTTCCTCGCCGGCCAGGGCTACGACCCGCAGCTCGGGGCCCGACCCTTGCGTCGCTCCATCCAGCGGATGCTCGAGGACCCGCTCTCCGAGAAGATGCTGTTCGGCGAGTTCCCGGCGGGTTCCACGGTGCTGGTCGACGTCGACCCCGAGGATCTGGGGCGGCTCGCTTTCACGTCGGTGGACTCGACCATCGAGTCTCCCGTCTCCCACTGACCGCCCCGGTCGTCGCGTTTCAAGGGTGGTTCTCGCGGTTCGGGGCGGTGGTCTGTCGTCCCCGTTACACTCCGTTTATGCCTACCTGGGCGAACAACTCGGACCTATGCATAGGAGTCAGACAACCATGTTGAGAAAACGCTTTGCTTTCGCCGCGCTCATCGTGGCCTTCGCCCTCGTGGCGGCGGCCTGCGGTGACAGCGGCGGCGATGGCACGACTACCACAGGAGCCGGCAACGGCGTTGTCGTACCCGACTTCTGTCCCGAGATTCTCGGAGCTGCTGAGGCAGACGCCGACGGATCGGGCGTCAACGTCGGCCTGACGTACGACCTGCTCGGCCGTGGTGACCAGTCGTTCAACGATGCCGCCGCGTGTGGCGCCGACTGGGCGCGGTTTTACCTCGGCGTCTCCGTCTCGGAGATCACGCCGACCGATGCGGCCGCCCGAGCCACCGACCTGCAGCTGCAGGCGGAGAACTCGTCGATCGTCATCGGCAACGGCTTCTCGTTTGATGTCGCGTTCCCGGACGTATGTGTCAACAACCCGGAGGTGGACTTCGCCATCACCGACACCGGCCTGCTCGACTTCTCGCAGGACCCGCCTGTGCCTTACTGCGACAACGGTCGCGGCATGGTGTTCGCCGAGCACGAGGGATCGTTCCTCGTCGGTGTGGCCGCAGCCCTCAAGACC
Organism: Acidimicrobiia bacterium; assembly: GCA_040902765.1. Lineage (NCBI taxonomy): Bacteria > Bacillati > Actinomycetota > Acidimicrobiia > Acidimicrobiia bacterium. The sequence goes on from JBBDWO010000001.1 coordinate 37,421, forward strand.
GAGACCGGCACGGTCGGCTTCATCGGTGGTGTGAGCGGCATCGGTCTCATCGAGAAGTTCCAGGCCGGCTTCATCGCCGGTGTCCACGCGGTGGATCCGACGATCGAGGTCGTCTCTTCGTACATCAGCGAGTTCCCCGACTTCGCCGGCTTCGAGTCTCCGGACCGTGGCCGTGAGATCGCCCTCGCCATGTACGGCGAAGGTGCGGACATCGTGTATGCCGCCGCCGGTCTGTCCGGCTCCGGCATGTTCGCTGCCGCCAAGGAGTACACCGAGGCCAACGGTTCGAAGGTGTGGGGTATCGGAGTCGACTCCGACCAGTACAACACTGTCGATCCCGACCAGCGGGAGTACGTCCTGACCTCGATGCTCAAGCGGGTGGACGTGGCGGTGTTCTACGCCATCTACGACCACTTGACGGGCAACTTCACCGGGGGTCCGACCGAGTACAACCTCGCGGCCGACGGCGTTGGATACGCCACCAGCGGTGGATTCGTCGATGACATCGTCGACCAGTTGGAGGACTTCAAGGCTCGCATCGTGTCGGGTGAGATCGTCGTTCCGACGGCACCGTAGGACGTCGGTTCGGATGAGAGATCACCCGAACCGTTAGAAGGCGAGGCAGGGCGGGACCGGGCTAATCTCGGTCCCGCTCTGCGCGTCCAAGATCGATTCGACGGGAGGCACACCGGTGTCGTACGCCATCGAGATGGAAGGGGTCACCAAGACCTTTCCCGGTGTCGTGGCCAACGATCGTGTCTCAATGAAGGTCGAACAGGGCGAGATCCATGCCATCTGCGGCGAGAACGGCGCTGGCAAGTCGACCCTGATGAAGATCCTCTACGGGATGCTCCAGCCGGACTCAGGCAGGATCCTGGTCGACGGCGAAGAGGTGCACTTCCGTTCCCCGAGCGACGCCATCGCCAAGGGCATCGGCATGGTCCACCAGCATTTCATGCTCGCCGATCAGCTCACGGTGCTCGAGAACGTCATCCTCGGTAGCGAACCGACCAGGTCGCTGGGGCGCATCGACTTTCGGGCCGCAGGCCAGCACTTCGTCGATGTCAGCCTCTCTTACGGGCTGAGCGTCGACCCCGATGAGCTCGTCGAGACTCTGGAGGTGGGGGAGCGGCAGCGCGTCGAGATCATCAAAGTGCTGTTCCGGGGAGCCCGGATCCTCATTCTCGACGAACCGACCTCGGTGTTGGTGCCCCACGAGGTGGAAGAGCTGTTTCGCAACATGCGCGATCTGAAGGAAGCAGGCTCGACGATCATCTTCATCGATCACAAGCTCGAGGAGGTGCTCGAAATCGCCGACTCGATCACCGTGCTGCGCCAGGGCAAGACGGTGGCGACGGTCAAGCCCTCCGATGTCACCGCCTCGGACCTGGCGGAACTCATGGTCGGTTCCGAATTGCCGACGCCGGCGACGACGACCTCGACCGTGACCGACATTGTCGCCCTGTCGGTGAGGGGGGTAACCGTGCTCGACGAAGACGAGCGGGCGGTGGTGCGGGACGTCTCCTTCGACGTGCGCCGGGGAGAGATCTTCGGGATCGCCGGGGTGGAGGGCAACGGACAGACCGAACTCATCGATGCCCTGGTCGGCACGCGGGTCCTGGCGTCGGGAACCATCGAGTTCAACGGTGCCGATGCGACCCTGTGGAACGTACGCCGCCGCCGGGAGCACGGGTTGGCGTACATCCCACAGGATCGTCACCGCGAGGGTCTGCTGCTCCACTCGCCGCTGTGGGAGAACGCCGCCTTGGGTCATCAGACGCTGCCGCCGTTCTCCCGAGGTATCTGGTTCGACCGCAAGGGGGCGCGGGGCCGCACCGACGAGATCGTGGCGACCTTCGACGTACGGACGCCGAGCATCGAGGTGGCGGCGCATGCGCTATCCGGGGGCAACCAGCAAAAGATGATCGTCGGGCGGGAGATGGTGTCCGACCCCAAGGTACTCATCGCCGCCCATCCGACCCGGGGTATCGACGTGGGCGCCCAGGCGGATGTGTGGCGGGAGTTGCGGCGGGCGCGTGCTGAAGGCATGGCCACGGTGCTCGTCTCGGCCGACCTCGAGGAGTTGATCGGCCTCTCGGACACGCTCGTCGTCATGCTTCGCGGGCAGATCGTCGCCACGCTCGACCCGGAGACGGTGACGCCGCGCGACCTCGGTTCGTACATGACCGGCGCCGCCCTCGGGGACGCGGTGGCATGACCGACAAGCCCCGGGTCTCCGATCCCGACGAGACCCCGCGGATTCCCAAGCAGCGCCACGTGGTCGGTGCCGGCCGTCGTGCGGTGCTCGCCCTGTCAGCCCCGGTGATCGCCATCGTGTTCGCCCTGGCGCTCTCCTCGGTGGTCCTCCTCGTATCCGGCAGTAGTCCGCTCGCGGCCTACGCCGACATGATCCGCGCCGGTACCCGACTGGAGAGCATCGTCGACATGCTCAACCGGGCGACACCCCTGTACCTGTCCGGCATCGCAGCGGCCATCGGCTTCAGGATGAACCTGTTCAACATCGGGGTGGAGGGGCAGTACACGCTGGCCGCCTTCTTTGCCGCGGTCGTCGGCGCTCACATCGTCCTGCCGGCCTTCTTCCACATCACCGTGATTGTCCTGGTGGCGATGATCGTCGGCGCCCTGTGGTCCGGCCTCGCCGGATGGCTCAAGGTGGCGCGCGGGGTCAACGAGGTGATCGGGACGATCATGCTCAACTTCATCGCCATCGGCGGGGCCGTGGCCTGGCTCGCCGTCCAGTGGCGCGAGGGCCCGCTGACGCCGAACTCAGGCACCAAGTTCATCCCCGAGTCGGGCCGACTGCCAGACATCAACGCGGTGCTCGAGATCTTCACCCGGGAGATCACCGGTGGCCGTCACCTGTCGGCGGTGCTCCTGCTGGCGATCATCGGCGGCATCGTGTTCCACGTCTTCGTCAACCGCACCCGGTTGGGCTTCGACCTGCGGGCCACCGGCTACAACTTTCACGCGGCGCGCGCCGGCGGCGTGTCGGCCAACCGGATGGTCATCGTGGCGATGGTGTATTCGGGTGCGATGGCCGGTCTCGTCGGTATGGTCGACGTGCTGAGCCGCAACCATCGGTTCGACGCCGAATTCTTTTCCGGCCTCGGCTTCGCCGGGATCGCCGTTGCTCTCCTCGGGCGCAACCATGCGGTCGGTCTCGCCATCGGCGCCATGCTCTTCGCCTTCATGGACGTCTCGTCCCCGATCCTCCAGATCACCGGATCGGCGACCCGCGAGATCGTGGTCATCATGCAGGGGATCATCCTGTTGGCCGCAGTCGTCGCCTACGAGTCGGTGCGGCGTTACCGGGAGCGCGACGAAGTCCGCCGCGCCGCTGCCGCCCTGGCCCACGGGGATGACGGGATATGACCTGGGCGCGCCAGTTCGGTCGGCTTCCTGCCTGGGCCCGCTACGGCATCGCCGCCGCCGTTGGCATGTTGGTACTCACCGTCGTGCAGTCACTCGAACCGGGGGGCCTCGATCGGCTGACGTCGCAGAACGCATCCGGAGCCATGCTGCGCTGGGGCATGCCGATCCTCCTCGCCGGTCTCGGCGGCCTCTACTCGGAACGGGCCGGAGTGGTCAACATCGGGCTCGACGGCATGATGATCCTCGGTACGTGGTTCGGTGCGTGGGGTGTCCTCCAAGGTGGACCGTGGATGGGTCTGGTCTACGGTCTCGCTGGCGGCGCCCTCGGTGGCCTGGTTCACGCCGTGGCCACGGTCACCTTCAAAGTGGATCACATCGTGTCCGGGGTTGCCATCAACATCCTCGCCCCGGGTGTGGTCCGCTATCTGTCGTCCGAGTTGTTCACCGAGTACGCCGGCGGTTCCATCACACAGTCGCCGTCGATCACCGGCCTGGGCAACATCACCCTTCCGTTCCTGGCGGGCGGCAACATCTTCGGCTGGAAGTCGCCGGACATTCTCGGTGTTGTCGACCGATGGGACGCCTTCTTCATCTCCGACGTGGCCGGGTTCTTGCGGGGCTTCGTCGCCAACGTCAACATCTTCTCGCTGATCGCTCTCGCTGTGGTCCCGGCTTCCGCCTGGTTGATCTGGCGGACCAGATTCGGGCTGCGCCTGCGGATCGCCGGTGAACATCCGACGGCCGGCGAATCGCTGGGCATCAACATCTACTGGCAGAAGTACAAGGGCGTCATCATCAGCGGTGCCCTGTCCGGGCTGGGCGGGGCGTTCATCGCCATGGAGCTCACCGGCTTCTACCGGGAGGGTCAGGTGCAGGGCCGCGGGTTCATCGGTCTCGCCGCCCTCATCTTCGGGAACTGGCGGCCCGGGGGGATCCTGGTGGCGGCGTTCGTGTTCGGTTACCCCTTCGGGACCGCCCTGCGCGATCTCGACGGGCGGTCCACCCACGCCCTGATGCTGCTCATCGTGGTGGGGCTGGCGGTGATGCTCGTGGTGTCGATCAGGCGGGCCAAGCCGTTCGACGCGGTCCTCGCCGGTGTGCTCGCGGCCACCTTCCTCGTCTGGTATCTGCTCACCGACAGCGCCCCCTCCTTCCTCCCCAATGCCCTGCCGTTCGCCACCGTGCTCCTGGTGCTCATCTTCGCCGGGCAGCGATTGCGCATGCCCGCAGCGGACGGGAAACGGTATGAGAAGGGGCAGGAGCTTTAAGAGCGGGCCTTCGGCCCGCGGGTACTTGGTACTTGGTAGTTGGCACATCAGCGGATAGGTGTCGACTGGAAACTCTCTCCCCCCGGAAGGGGGGAGTCCCGCAGGGAGCGGAGCGACCGGAGGGGAGGGGGGAGGGCGAACGCTACGTGGGCCTCGCGACGCGTCTGGCCTCCCCCTCCGTCATCGGCCTTCGGCCGCTGCCACCTCCCCCTGCGGGGGAGGAGAGTCAAAACGGGCTGGACCCTCTCCGCGCGCTGTCCAAGTACTAAGTACCAAGTACTAAGTACCGGCTTTGCCTCACGGTGTCGGAACGGGCCGTCCGAAGAAGCTGACGCTCTGCAGAGCCAGCTCGGTGAACGGCTCCTGCCCTTCACAGCTCGACCCCGGATGGGCGCTGGTGATGGTCATCACCACCCGGCTGGTGTTGAGGCTGTTGAGGTCGATGCGCTGGATCTCACGGGTGTCGAGGAGGTTGGCGATCTGGAGCTGGGGCCGGTCGTTGATCTCGATCTCGACGGCCCTGATCCGGGCGTTGCGCAGGAACCGGCACTCGTCTTGGAGATTCTCGATCCACATCTGGGTGATCTGCACCGCTGGCTGGAAGTAGAAGGTGACCTCGGTGTTGATCCCGCCGTCGACGGCATTCCATGACGTCTCGCCGTTGCCGTCTATGAGCGCTGCACACGGATACGAGGGAAGCTCAGAGTCGCACTCGACCCGGATCGGGGTGAGCTGCACCTGCTCGGTGGCCACCGTGGTTTCGGTCGTCACGGTGGTGGTGGTCTCCTCCGGGGACCCGCCGACTACGTTGAAGACGAGGGCGAGCAGGGCGACGGCGAGGACCACGCCGGCGAGCACGATCAGCGCCCGCGCTCCAGCGGTGGTGCGGAGCATCGGCTGCGGGGCCACCGGCATCTGGCTGCGGGTGAGGCGTGCCCCGCACTCGTCGCAATGCCGGTTGCCGGAGTGATTCACCGTCCCGCACGAAGGACACAGGATGGCCGAGTGTCCCGCCGTCGTGATCGACAGTGGTGCGTCGTCGGCACTTACGGGCACGGTGCGCGGCTGTCGTGGCTGTGGCGCGTCCTCCTGATCGGGCTCTCCTTCGAGATCGAAGGGCTCGAAGAGATCGTCGAAGGGGTCGATGGGTCGGTCGTCCATTCCTCTGCCCGATCTGACAGTGCGCGGGCTCGGCCATTCTGCCATGGGCCGGGAGCCACGCATCGTCTCCTCGGTCCGAACCCTGCCAGGAGGGGCCGGGGCAGCCCGCCGGACCTGTCATGGTCGGCCGGTAGGGTCCTTCCTACATGCGCTACCGGTGCACCGAATGCGGCTTCGAGACGCCCAAGTGGATGGGCTTCTGTCCCCAGTGTCGGTCGGACGGTGAGCTGGTCGGGGTCCCCGATCCGAAGCGAGGTCGGAGCAAACCGGCCTCCGCCGGCACGGTGGTCCCGGTCTCAGAAGTCGCCACCTCGGCCGCCGAGCGACGCTCCACCGGCCTGTCGGAGGTGGACCGCGTCCTCGGGGGCGGGCTGGTGCGTGGTGCGGCGATCCTGCTCGGTGGGGAACCGGGAGTGGGGAAGTCCACGCTCCTGCTTCAGATCGCTGGAGGTCTCGCCGCCGGCGGCGCGGGAGTCCTGGTGGCGTCTTCCGAAGAGTCGCTCGATCAGCTGGCGCTCCGGGCCGGTCGACTCGGTATCGACGTCGGATCCGTGCTCGTCACCTCCGAGCGTGATGTCGATGCCATCGTCGCCGCAGGGGACGAGCGACGACCCGAGTTGCTCATCGTCGATTCCATTCAGACGATCGCCGCCAAGGAGGTGAGCGGAGCACCGGGAGGCGTCGCTCAAGTCAGGGAGGCTGCGGCGCGACTGGTTCACTTCGCCAAGGAGTCGGGCGTGGCGGTGGTGATCGTCGGCCACGTCACCAAGGATGGGAGCATCGCCGGACCGAAGCTGTTGGAGCACACCGTGGACGTGGTCCTGTATCTCGAGGGCGACGTCGACCGCGGCCTGCGCGTGCTGCGCAGCCTCAAGAACCGGTTCGGGCCGGCCAACCAGGTGGGACTGTTCGAGATGGCGAGCGCGGGCCTCATCGAGGTCACCGACCCTGCGGGCGTGCTGCTCAGCGGAGATGCGGGGGCCGCCGCCGGCAGCGTTGTCTTTCCGGCGATGGATGGGCGGCGGCCGCTGCTCGTCGAGGTACAGGCGCTGGTCGCGGGGTCGTCCCTGACTCAGCCGCGCCGCTCGGTCAAGGGACTGGAGGCTGCTCGGCTCCATCAGATCATTGCGGTGCTCGAGCGCCACGGGCGGCTGTCGTTCGCCGGTTCGGACGTGTACGTGAGCGTCGTCGGGGGCCTCAGGCTCCGCGATCCGGGCGCAGACCTGGCCATGGCGTTGGCGCTCGCATCATCCTTGCTCGACCGTCCGCTGGGCCCTGTCGCCGCCTGGGGGGAGGTCGGCCTCACCGGCGAGGTACGGGCGGTACCCCATGCAGACGTGCGCGCTGCCGAGGCGAAGCGACTGGGCATCGAGCGCATCCATGGTCCCAACGGCAAGGGCCGGGCCCGGCTCGCCGACGTCCTCGCTGATGCGGGAGTAGCGAGTAGCGAGTAGCGAGGGCGGGATACGACGCTCGGTTGACGGTTGACGGTTGACGGTTGACGGTTGACGGTTGACGGTTGGCTCTCTCGGCCTGTCCCATAACGGGTGTCCCGACTACCCTCGCCCTTTCCAATGGTTCAGCGCGATCCCACCATCGACATTCGCCGGGCGCTCGCCCCGGGCATGCCGCTGCGCAATGCGGTGGAGCTCATTCTCCGTCAGCGCACGGGTGCGCTCATCGTGCTCGGGTACGGTCGGGACGTCGAAAGCATCTGTAACGGCGGGTTCCACCTCGACGGTGCCGACTTCGGCGCGGCGAGACTCGCCGAGCTCGCCAAGATGGACGGGGCGGTGATCACTGACGCGGCCGCCGAGGTGATCTATCGCGCCAACGTGCAGCTGGTGCCCGACTCGGAGATCGCCACAAGTGAGACCGGAACCCGGCACCGGACCGCCGAGCGGGTGGCGGTCCAGACCGGCCGACCGTGCGTGGTGGTGAGTGAGGAGCGCCAGACGGTCACCGTGTACGTGGGGACCACCCAGTTCGAGCTGCGGAGTCCGACGAATCTGCTTGCCCAGGCGAACCAGAACCTGCTGACCCTCGAGCGGCTACGCCGCCGCCTCGACGACGACGAGGAACATCTGACCACGCTCGAAGTGGACGACATCGTTACCTACCGGGACGTGGTTCGCCTGTTGCACCGGGCCGCGCTCGTCCGTCGCGTAGGCGCCGACCTCGACCAATACGCGGTGGAGCTCGGCGGTGACGGTCAGCTGATCGGGATCCAGATCGGAGACCTGCTGCTCGGCGTGGACGACATGGCCGCGCTGGTGTACAGCGACTACGTGCGCAAGTACCCGTCCAAGACCAAGCAGCCCCTCGACCTGCTCAACACACTCACCACTGAGCAACTCTCCGACGAGAGCCGGGTGGCGAGCGCCATCAACCTGGGCTCCCAGGATGCCCAGGCACATCCGCGGGGGTACCGACTGCTGAGCCGCGTGCCGCGGCTCCCCGACGCGGTCGAGGACTCGCTGATCGGCCGATTTGAAAACCTGCAGGGCCTGCTGCACGCCAAGACTGGGGATCTGGACCAGGTCGACGGTGTCGGCCGGGCTCGCGCTCGACAGCTGCGTCACTACTTCGATCGTCTCCTCGAGAGAACCCGCATGTGGGAGAGCGACGAGGACTGATGGCGCCTTCGGCGCCGCCTAACAGCTAACAGCTAACAGCTAACAGCTAACAGCCAGAGCCGGGTACTTGGTACTTGGTACTTGGAGGACCGACCGGCCATAGCGCGGGATGACCTCTGGCTGGTAGCTCCTCAGGCTGTGGGCTGTCTGCTCGTCTGCTGTACACTTCGCCCTTCCCCACCCCGAGCCGAGGCATGACCGCGAAGAAACCCGCATCGGGTAAGACCGCATCCGCGAAGAAGGCATCTGCGAAGAAGCCCGCTCCCGTGAAGCCCGCTGCGAAGAAGGCTCCGGCGAAGAAGGCTCCGGCGAAGAAGGCTCCGGCGAAGAAGGCTCCGGCGAAGAAGG
>JBBDWO010000001.1:46326-52241 GCA_040902765.1 Acidimicrobiia bacterium
CTCCGGCGAAGGAGGCTCCGGCGAAGGAGGCTCCGGCGAAGAAGGCTCCGGCGAAGAAGGCTCCCGCCAGGAAGGCTCCGGCCAAGGAGGCTCCCGCGAAGAAGGCTCCGGCCAAGGAGGCTCCCGCCAGGAAAGCTCCGGCCAAGAAGGCATCCCCGTTCTCTGTCGGGGACAAGGTGGTGTACCCGCACCACGGTGCGGCCGTCATCACCAAGAAGGAGCGCCGCGACTTCGACGGCTCCAAGACCGAGTTCTTCGTCCTCCAGGTCGCCATCGACCAACTCGTGCTGCGGGTTCCCGTGGCCAGCGCCGTCGAACTCGGTGTGCGCCCGGTGATCTCCAAGACCGCGGCTCGCAAGGTGCTCGGCACCTTCAGGAGCGAACCGGAGGAGGCCGGCGCCAACTGGTCTCGCTGGTACAAGCTGCTGACCGAGAAGATCAACAGCGGCGACATCTATCAGGTGGCCGAGGTCGTCAGGGATCTGACCTACGCCCAACAGACCAAGGGCATCTCGCCGGCGCTGAAGAGGATGCTCTCCAAGGCCCGGTTGATCCTGGCGTCGGAGCTTCGGTTCGCCCTCGATCTGGACGAGGAGGAGGCAATGGCCCGCCTCGACAAGGCCCTCCCCGAGGTCGAGACCGACGACGACGAGTGAGAGGAGCGGCTCGATGCTGATCGAAGCCGTGCGCCTGGTCGTGACGCTGGCGTTCACCGCGCTCGGTTTTGTCGTCGGTGACGAACTCCCGCGGTCGGGGGTCGTCGACAGTGATCCGGACCTGACCGGCATCCTCGGAGCGGTACTCGGTGCCGGTGTCGGTTACGTTGCGGGGGGACTCCTCGGGCGATTGTTCAGGCGACTCCTCGATGCCTCTCCCCGAGTGACGGAGCACGCCACCGGTCCCCAGTTGTTCGCCGGTGCGTTCGGGCTCCTCACCGGCGTTCTCGTCGGCGCCGTAGCCGCGGTCCCGCTGGTGGTGCTGCTCCACCCGTTGGCCGGGTGGCCGCTGGCCGGTCTCGTCGTCATCGTCCTGGGTGCGTGGGGCAGCCGCCTGTTCTCTCACCGGGCGAGTGATCTCCTCGCCGCCGCGGGGATCAAGAGCGTGTCTCCCGACGCCACCGACGTGGATCAGTATGTGGTCGACTCGTCGGCGGCCATCGACGGGCGTTTCCTGGACCTCGCTCGGGCGGGTCTCATGCGGGGTGTGATGGTGGTCGCCGGGTTTGTCGTCGACGAGCTCCAGGGAATTGCCGACAGCGGTGACCGCAATCGGCGGCGCCGGGGGCGTCGCGGGCTCGACGTTCTCGAAGCGCTCACCGAGGTGCCGTGGTTGACGGTCCGCTCCGAGCCGCGCACCTTCCCCCTGTTCGAGGAAGTAGACGCCAAGCTCGTCGCCCTGGCGGACGACCTCGGGGCACGATTGGTGACCACCGATCACAACCTCGCCAAGGCGGCCGCTTTGAGGGGGCTCGAAGTGCTCGATCTGCAGGCACTCGGCGACCTCCTCAAATCTGGCCCCATGGCGGGCGAGACGGTGCGGATCCTCGTCGAGCGCGCCGGTACGGAGCCCGGCCAGGGCATCGCCTTTCTCGAGGATGGGACCATGGTCGTGGTCGAGGGGGCTGCCGGCATCGTCGGCGACGAGGTGGACGTCGAAGTCACCAGCGCCCTGCGTACCTCGGTGGGCCGCATGCTGTTCGCGAGGCTGGAGGAGTGACCACGGCCGGCATCGTCGTCGCCGCCGGCAGGGGTGAGCGTTTCGGTGGCGACAAGGCGCTGGTGCGTCTCGGCGGTCGTCCACTCTGGGAGTGGGCGAGGGAGGCGCTGGCTACGGCGGGGGCCGACCCGGTCGTCGTCGTCGGCGACATACCCGGCGGCATTCCCGGTGGTCGGCGTCGCCGGGACTCGGTGCGCGCCGGACTCGATGCCGTGATGGGCTCGGAGTTCGTGTTGGTGCACGATGCGGCGCGTCCTCTCGCCTCGCCTGCGTTGGTCTCGGCGGTGCTGGCACGACTCCACGCCGGAGGGGTCGATGGCGTGATCCCGGTGGTCCCGGTACGCGACACCCTCAAGCTCATCCAGGGGGATCGGGTGGCGTCCACGGCCGATCGAGGCGACCTGGCGGCGGCCCAGACACCACAGGGGTTCATCGCCGAGACGCTGCGCCGCAGTCACGATGCCTCGGACGAGGACGCCACCGACGATGCGGAACTGGTCGAGCGGTTCGGCGGCGTCGTCGTCGTGGTGGCGGGGGAGGAGCGCAATCTGAAGATCACCTACCCCGGGGACCTCGCTGTCGCCGAGGGACTCCTCCGATGAGGGTCGGCTGGGGCTTCGATGCCCACCGCTTCGCCGAGGTGGGCTCCGTGCGCCTCGGGGGGATCGTGGTCGACGACCGGCGCGGCGTGGTCGCCACGTCGGATGGCGATGTTCTTGCTCATGCGGTGGCCGACGCTCTCCTCGGCGCGGCTTGCCTGGGTGACATCGGCGCGCTGTTTCCGTCCTCGGATGCGGCGTGGGCGGACGCCGACAGCATGGACCTGCTGCGGCGGGTCGTCACCTTGATCGCCGAGGCCGGGTATCGGATCGGCAGTGTCGACGCCACTGTGGTCGCCGAGACCGTTTGGGTCGCCCCCCAGCGCGACGCCATTCGCATCGCGCTCGCCGACGGACTCGGCGTAGACCCGGCCGCGGTGTCGGTCAAGGCGACGACGACGGACGGCCTCGGCTTCCTGGGCCGCGACGAGGGCATCGCCGCCATGGCGTTGGTCGTCCTGGAGTAGCGAGGGGCGAGGGGCGAGGGCGGCCGTGTCAGCCTCGCAGAGTCGCCACGGCCAGTGCCACGTCGTCGGTGAAGATCGCCGACACACCGGCCCGCTCGAGTCGACGCATCTCGGCGGCGTCGTTGACGGTCCAAACCCCCACCTGAGTGCCAAGAGGTCGGAATGCCTCGACGACCCGATCCGCCATCGCGCCGTGGACGGCCTTCGCGGAGGGCAGGACCCACGGGTGTCCTGGCCACTCGCCGGCGGCGGTGAGCGGTTCGATGCCCCGGGGGAGGAGCCACCCGGTCTCGAGTCCTGCCGATAGCGCGGTATCCACCGTCGGGAGGTTGAACGAGCTGACCAACACGCGGTCCCGGGCACCGATGCGGTCGATCTCCTCGATGGCGGCGAGGACGGCACGGTCCTCGGGATCCCAGTCGGGATCGGTCGGATTGTTCTTGACCTCGATGTCCACCCAGAGGTCGCCGCATGCCTCCAGGGCCTGGGAGAGCGTGGGTACGGCCGGGTGGCATCGGCGCACCTCGATGAGGCTCAGGCCGTTGATCGGTGTCGCCTCGCCGGCGATGAGGGCGTCGTGATGCACCACGAGGTGGCCGTCGACGGTCAGGCGTACGTCGAGCTCGACACCATCGGCGCCGAGTTCGCCGGCTCGTATGAAGGCCTCGACCGTGTTCTCCGGCGCGACCGAGCGCGCCCCCCGATGAGCAACGATCAGCGGACGATCAGTCATGCCGGTTGCCGGTTGCCAGTCTCCAGTTGCCAGTCTCCAGTCCCCAGTCCGCCCAACTCCCTCGCCCCTCGTCCCTCGCCCCTCGTCCCTCGAGCGGCACGCTCGTCAGGAGCGGAGCTCCTGACAAAGTACCCTGCCGCCGATGCACGTGTTCAACACGCTCGGCAGGGCCCGTGAGGCCTTCGAGCCGCGAGATCCGGGCGTGGTGTCGATGTACGTGTGTGGTCCCACCGTTCAGTCGCCGCCCCATGTGGGCCATGGGCGTCAGATGGTGGCTTTCGACGTGATTCGCCGGTATCTCGCGTGGCGCGGCTTCGGCGTGACGTACGTGACCAACGTGACCGACATCGAGGACAAGATCATCGCCGCATCGGCAGCCGAGGGCATCACTCCTGCCGACCTGGCGGCCCGCTCGACCGCTCAGTTCTTGGAGGCTTCGCGTCGTCTCGGCGTGCTCGAACCGACATCGTTGGTGTACGCCACCGAGCACATCCCGAACATGATCGAGCTGATCGAGCGGCTCATCGAGCGGGGACACGCGTATGCGGCCGATGGAGATGTGTACTTCTCGGTTCGCTCATTCGAGGAGTACGGCAAGCTCAGCGGCCGTAGGGTCGACGAGCTGGTGTCGGGAATCCGCATCGAGCCGGGCGAGCACAAGCGAGATCCGCTCGACTTCGCTCTGTGGAAGGCGGCCAAGCCGGGGGAGCCGACCTGGGAGTCGCTCTGGGGGCCGGGTCGGCCCGGATGGCACATCGAGTGCTCCGCGATGGCCGCCGGATCGGTCGGGTTCGGTTTCGACATCCACGGCGGGGGACTCGACCTCGTGTTCCCGCATCACGAGAACGAGATCGCCCAGTCGGAGGCGGCCGAGGGGGCGGCCCCGTTCGCTCGCTACTGGCTCCACAACGGGATGGTCACGCTGCGCGGGGAGAAGATGTCGAAGTCACTCGGCAACGTCGTCGGTCTGCTCGACCTCCTCGACCGACACCGACCCGAGGCCGTGCGCCTCGTCTATCTCCGTGCCCACTACCGCCAGCCGATAGAGTTCACCGACGAGCTCGCGGAAGACGCCGCCGCATCCCTGGACCGGCTGTGGGCGTTTCGGCGCCGTGCCGGCTCGAGTGGCGCCCAGGCGGATCCAACGACGATGGATCGGTTCCGGGCGGCCATGGACGACGACTTTGCCACTCCCGAGGCGCTCGCTGCCCTCTTCGATGCGGTCAGGGCGGGCAACCGGGCACTCGATGCAGGTGAGGATGCCGGGAGCCTCGCCGCCGCCTACGACGAGATCGTCGGGGTGCTTGCCCTCGCTGAGCCGGCGGGTGATGTCGAGGATCTCGCCGGGGCCCTCAGTCGGTTGGGAGATGACGAGGGGCTGGTGGCCGCATCCGCCGAGGAGATGATCGCCGCGCTGATTCGCACTCGCGAGGAGGCACGGGCGGAGCGTGAATTCGAGCGGGCGGACCGGATCAGGGACGGACTGCTCGCACTGGGGGTCGTGCTCGAGGACGGCGCCGATGGCACCAGCTGGCATCGGCGATAGGGTCGAGGGCATTCACGCCGTCGCGGCCGCACTGGCCGCGGGTCGGGTGCGGGCACTCGAGGTTGATCCGGCTTCCCGGTCGGCGCTGGAGGACCTGCTCGCCGAGGCCGCCGGCGCAGGCGTTTCTGTCGAGTTCGTCGACGATCTCGCTCGGCGTGCCGTCACCACGGCGCCTCAGGGAGTCATCGCGCGCTGTCGGCCGCTCGTGCCGCAAACCCTCGACGATGCAGTGGCGTCGGTGACCCCGGCAGCGCTCATCGTGCTCGACCATGTCATCGACCCCCGCAATGTGGGTGCGATCGCTCGGACCGCCGTGGCCGCCGGGTTCGGCGGGATCGTGGTCTCCGAGCGCCGGGCGGCCCCGCTGGGCGCCACCGCCTTCAAGGCGGCTGCGGGAGCGCTGGAACAGCTGGCGGTGGTCACCGTTGCGTCGGTGGCGGCGGCGATCGACGCACTCCGCAAGCAAGGGGTATGGGTGGTGGGCCTCGACGCCAACGGCGGATCGTCACTGTTCGGGCTGGGGCTCCTTACCGAGCCAGTGGCGATCGTGGTCGGCGCCGAAGGCGACGGTCTCAGCCGGTTGGTTCGTGAGCGGTGCGACGTCGTCGCCTCGATCCCCCTGCTGGGTGAGGTGGAGAGCCTCAACGTGTCGGTGGCCGCAGCCCTTGGCCTCTATGAGGTGGCGCGAGTGAGACAGCTCACAGCTGACAGCTAACAGCTAACAGCCAGAGCCGGGTACTTGGACAGCGCGCGGAGAGGGTCCAGCCCGTTTTGGCTCTTTTCCCCCGCAGGGGGAGGAGGCAGCGGCCGAAGGCCGATGACGGAGGGGGAGGCCAGACGCGTCGCGAGGCCCA